>CAISQQ010000542.1 GCA_903887655.1 uncultured Burkholderiales bacterium | reverse complement strand
GTTGAACGCTGTCGTCACAGCTTGCGTGAGTGGACTCGTCTTGGGTGGGTGGGTGATGGGTTGTTTTGCCTTATCGGCCAACGCAGCGAGCCCTGGCTCGCCCCCACTGGAAGTGATCACCTTGTCGGACAAGGGTTTGTTGCCAGCGGCTTCGAGTGAGGACAAGCCGGACTTGAAGCCGGTGGGTTCAACGGCTGCTGTGTTGCGCGCGAGCAGCGCCAACAAAGAGCCTCACAGTGACTCTGGCGCTTTGCGCGCTGACGCGCCGTTTCCCAATAAAAAAGCACCTGCCCAGGCCGCTGCAGCGCCCACAGGCTCCTCGAGCTCTGTGGCTGCTCCCGCGACCTACTTGGTCAAGAGTGGTGACACCTTGGACAAAGTGGTTCAAAAAGCGTTGGGCGACAGTCCTTTAAAGAGCGACATCTTAAAGCGCGAAATCGCCGCGCTCAATCCCGACGCCTTCAGCAAAGGCAGTCAAAAAATACTCAAAACGGGCGTTCTTTTGAAGTTGCCCAACAACGACGACCTGTTGAGAAGCCAATTGGGGCAGACCGCTCAGTCCAATGGCTCGCGCAAGCAATTGGTGGGTTACGAGACTTACCCCGACATTGTTCTCAACCCCCAGGGGCTGGAGAAACGCAAGAGCTGGGTTCAATACCCTTGAAGGGGCGAAAAAAGGCATTCGCTCGGCGTAAATTGACACCGCATTGAGGTTTCTTCAGGGGCAACACATCCCAGGCGGCAGGATCCCCTAAACTTCAAGGACTTGGCTCCGATTCATGCTGGCTGGGCCTGAATGAGCCTGAGTGCTGCACCCAGCGCGGGCGGCCCCTCCTTTTGAAAGTCCTTGATTTGTTACTGGGTCCTGAAAATATTCTTGGCGCACCCCGAGTGCCATTGGTCCAAATGGACAACCGTCCCATTTGGGTCGAGAGTCCTGTGGCCCAGTCTTTGGGGCTGACCGATCAAGAAATTGTCCAAGCCACCGTCACCCTCGAGCGGGGCTCGGTGCGGTTGTGGCTGAAGAATTTTTCCTTTGAGATTCCCACCACCTGGGGTTTGAAGCCGGGGGATCGTCCATTTGTGAGCGTGTTCCAGTCGGCACTGGGCTATGGATTGCATTTGCAAAACGCCAACCTGAGTGCGAGCGCGACCACGCCGCTGGGGGATGCCAAAAACCCTTCCATCGCCGCGGTGGTTCAAAACAAGTCTCAGGCTGGCGCGGCCCAGGCGTCTGGGCCTGGCGCGGGTGCAGCCAATGCGGCGGGGACAGCGGCCGCTTCAACGCTGGGTCTCAAACCGGCGGGCGTGGGTGCTGCCGCTTCACCCCCAGACCCGTCCACGCTGCTCTCCGCAGCGTCACCGATGCTGATGTTGGGCAGCCGCACGGCCATGCTCATGCAGCAGCCCTTGGGCTTTGAGTCGGTGGCGCAATTGATGCAGCCGGACTTTTTGGCCCAACTGAGTGCGCAGATGAATTTGGGGGCCTGGTGGGCCTTGTACCGAAAGATGGCCCTCTCCATGTCTTACGTCTCGGGCAGCGCCTTGAAAAACATGGTCATGACGCAGGCCAAGAGCAATGAGCGCTTGCTCAGCGTGGGTGAAAACGCCAAGGAGGGCCCCAAATCCATGCTCCAAGAGTTGCTCACTGGGCTACAAAGCTCGGACGCTTCCGATCAAGGGGATTTGAAACAAGCCTTGCAGCGTGGTGTCAACGAGCTCGACGCCTCCCAGCTGCAGGCCGTGCAGCACTGGGCCCGTGGGGACTTGAACTTGAAGGTCATCATTCCTTTTTTGGATGCCGATCCGGTGGATTTGCATTTCAAAAGAAAAGGCCGCCAGCAAGGTCAAGCCCAACCACCCTTGAGTGTGGATATTCACTCCAAAAGTCGAGTGCTGGGGGAGGTTTGGCTCCATACCCAAATCAGTCAAGAAAGCCAAGTGGATTTGACCATGTGGGCGCTCAGAAGTGATGTGGCCGACATGGCAAGGCTCAAAGCCAAGGATTTGGGTTTTGATTTGCAAGACTCCGGTCTGCAGCTCAATAGTTTTCAAATCTTCAATGCCCCCAAGCCTCTCGAGCAAGAACAACTCTCCCCCACGGCCTTGGGTCGGGTGGTGGACGCCAAGGCTTGAGAGGGCTGTGTAAGCCTGCTTAAATCTGCTGAACCCTGCGTAATCCAATCAACCCCAACACCCACCCTGATCCCCTAGCCCATGAAATCCCCCCTTGAAGCCCTGGCTCTTGAATATGGGCTGAACAAAACCCCCAAAGTGATCGCCAAGGGGCGCGATGAGTTGGCGCAATTGATCATTGAGGAGGCGCGCCGTCAAGGTGTCTATGTCACGCAAGACCCCCAGTTGCTGGCCTTGCTCAGCAGGCTCGATGTGGGGGAGGAAATTCCCCCCGACTTGTTCACCGCAGTGGCGGTCATTTTGTCCTGGGTGTATTGGCTCAAAGGCATGAAGCCTGGGGATGAAAAACGCAAGGACCCATCAGCACCCACCTGAGGGTGCCGCCCCGATCAGTTGGGGGAGGGGGTGGAGCGCTCAAGGCATGTAATTTGCTTGAAAGGTACTTTCAGCATGATCTCGGTCATGCCTTGGCCAATACTTGCCGGTGTTTGAAAGGGCAAGTTCGCGCTTTCAACCCGAACCTTCTAGCCCCTTGCCATGTTGAACTCCTCGATTGCGGCCTCCTTCCAGCGCGCGCCTGTGCTTGTGGCAGATCCGAGCCTTGAGGACAGAATTCAGGCCTTGCTGCAAGACGCGGGTCGCTCGCATCAGCAAGGCGACTTGGCTCGTGCGCGCAGCCTTTACCTGGATATCTTGGCCTTGTCTGGCGAGCAAGCGCAAGCCTTGTTTTTGTTGGCTTTGGTGAGCTTTCAACTGGGCGACTGGGGCTTCGCCAAGCATGGCTTGAACCAGTATTTGAAGCAGCACAGCCAAGATTTGACCGCTTGGGGTTTGCTGGGCCAGTGTTTACTCGCCCTGGGTGAGCATGCCAATGCCGTCGAAATCTTTAAAAACCTCGTCTATCTCGAGCCCGACCAGGTCGAGCACGTCACCGAGCTTGCGCGCGCCTACCGCGCCTGGGGAGGGGACCATGGGGACTTGGCGCGAGAGGCGCTGCGCCAGGCTCATTGGCGCAGTCCTCACGATGAAAAAGTGTTGAGTGCTTTGAGCGAGTTGTACATGGAGCAGCAAGGATTTGATCGGGCGCTGCCCTTGCTGCAAGCGTTGTGTGAGATGCATCCTTTGAATGCCCACCACCACCTGAATTTGGGCTTGGCGCACCAAGGCCTGGGTCAAAGCCAGCAGGCCCAATCCCATTACGCCAAAGCCATCGAGCTCGATACAGCGTTGCCCGCTGCCCATTACAACTGGGGTGTTTTGTTGCAAGACGAGGGCCAGGACGACTTGGCCATCGAGCAGTACCGCTGCGCCTTGCGGCTTGATCCAGGCTACGCGGCGGTGTACCTCAATTTGAGTGTGCTGTTGTGTCAAAGAGCCGGGTACAACGAGGCCTTGCAAGTGTTGGATGAGGCCGTGCGGCATGGGGTTCAAAGCGATGAGCTGTACTTTTGCAAAGGCATGGCACTAGAGCGACTCAACCGCCCGCACCCAGCGATGGAGAATTTTGAGAAAGCCATTGAACTCAACCCCGCGCATGCCAAAGCGCACTGGAATTTGGGGCTCATTTGTTTGCGCTTGGGCTTGTTTGAGCGGGGCTGGGTTGAGCACGAGTGGAGATGGCAAGTCGACAGCTTCAAGCCCCTGGCCTTGTCCACTTCAAAACCCCCATGGACCCGCAAGGGCAGCGTCTTGGCTCCTCAAAGGCTCTTGGTTTGGGCCGAACAAGGTCTGGGCGACGAGATCATGTTCGCCTCACTGCTGCGCGAAACACGCCAGCGCGTCCAGCACCTCTTGGTGCAAGTCGATGGGCGGCTTCTTGAGGTGATGAGGCGAAGCATGCCTGACATTGAATTCCTGCCCAAAGAACATGTGGTGGACGAGGCTCTTTATGACGCCCATTCGAGCATGGGCAGTTTGGCGCAATGGTGTCGGCACAACGCCGCCGCGTTTGCTGCTCAGCCCCAGGGCTACCTCTTGGCCGATGCGAGTCGGGTGCAGCGCTTGCGCGAGGGGCTTCCCACGGCCGTGACCGAGGATCAACCCGTCACTTGCCGAGTGGGTGTCTCTTGGCGCAGCCTCAGCCGAGAGTCTGGTGAGCGCCGAAGTCTTGATTTGAGCGAGCTCGCGCTGGCGATTCATGCCCCAGGTGTGCTGCTGGTGAGTCTCCAATACGGCGAGGTGGACGAAGACATCCAAACTTGCTGGGCCCAAACAGGCATTCGGGTTCACCAAGTTCATGAGGTCGACAATTTTTCTGATGTGGATGGCTTGATGGCCTTGATCGCGGCCATGGATGCGGTGGTGAGCGTGGACAACGTCACCGTTCACATGGGCGGCGCGTTGAATCAACCGGTTTTGGCGCTGTTGCCCCTGGAGTCGGATTGGCGCTGGATGCAAGGGGTCGCGCAAAGTCCCTGGTACCCCAGTGTGCAGCTGCTGCGGCAAACCCACCTCAATGACTGGAGACACGTCACGACGGCCTTGAAACATTTATTCAATTCCTGATGAACATGACCCACCCCACTCCTCACCCCACTTCCCAAGCCGCTACCCACCTCACTTTGGAGCGGTTGCGCGAGTCTTCACCCAGCCTGCGCCCTGAGCCGTCATGCTTGGAGGACGTCTTGCCAAGAGCAGTCGCTTTGCTCAAATCCAATCAGTTCAGTCTTGCACTAGAGCAGCTCTCAGCGCTCATTCGCGCCCAGCCTCAGCACCCCACAGCCCATTATTTGGCGGGTCTGTCTCATTACCAAATGGATCAAACGGCTCACGCCATCGACTGCCTTCAAACCCACTTGGCGCTGGTGCCCCATGACAGCCGTGCATGGACAGTCTTGGCTTCCATATTTTTTGATCAAGCGCAGTACTTGGCCGCCAAACACGCTTATCGACAGGCCTTGCTCTACCAACACCAAGACGTCGAATTGTTGACCCATTTGGGCAAAACCTTGCAAAAACTCGAGGACTGGCCAGCAGCCTTGGAGGTCTACAGCACCTTGTTAAAGCTCAATCCCGAGAGTGTGCTGGCTCACCACCAAACCGCCTTGATCCATCAAGCCTTGTCGCAAACAGAAGCCGCCTTGTTGCATTTCCAATTGGCCATTGCTTTGGATGACAAATCGGTGGAGTTGCATTTTGACTTGGGGTTGTTGTGGACGGCGCAAGAGTATTTTCAGCTGGCTTACCTGCAGTTCAAGCGCTGCTTGATGATCGAGCCGCGCCATTATCAAAGCCACTACAACTGTGGCTTGATCAAACACAAGCAGCAGTTGTGGTCTGAAGCCATCGAGCATTTTGACCAGGCCGAATCTTTGCATGAGCCCTATTTGCAGTGTTGGATTGCCAAGGGGCAAACGCTGATGGAGCAAAAGCTCTGGGCAGCAGCGCAGGGGCTCTTTGAGCGCGTGATTGAGTTGCAAGTGGACCATCTGGACGCTTGGTTGAATTTGGGCTTGGCCTTCAAAGGGCAAAAGCAGCTCGATTTGGCTCAACAGTGTTTTGTCCACATTCTCGAGCGAGAACCCAACCACGTGCTGGCTTTGAACAATTTGGGCCTGCTGTGTCAGATGTTGGGGCATTATGAGTTGGCAGTGGACTGTTTTGCCCAATGCCAACACCTTGACCCCCAATACTTGGCCGCGTGCGTGAACTTGGCGGCGACTGAAGAGAAAATGGGCCATGACGCAAAAGCTATAGCGGGGCTACAACAGGGCTTGGATGGTGTTTGTTTGCGCGCACCCGTGGCGGTGGAGACCATGACGCGTTTGTCGCTGCAAGTGGGGGCTTTGCCCGCACAATTGCTCAAAGGCTTGCCCATTGAATGGGCCATTGGACAGCGCAACTTGGGGTTGATCTACCTCAGGCAGGGGGATTTTGCGCGGGGTTGGCCCCTCTATGATTACCGTTTTCTTTGCGGCGAGGCCACAACGCAAGGCAGCCACCCCGCGCGGGCCTGGTTCGATGGGCAGTCTGCTCTTGCGACCACCGCCCAATCTCAGGGTGCTGACTCGAGCCGCGTTCAAACCCTGCTGATTTGGGCCGAACAAGGGGTGGGCGACGAGATCATGTTCGGCTCCTTGTTGTCTGAGGTGAAGCCTTGGGCCCAGACTTTGGTGGTGCAAGTCGATGCGAGACTGCTCGGTTTATTCAAG
Source organism: uncultured Burkholderiales bacterium (assembly GCA_903887655.1). Classification (GTDB taxonomy): domain Bacteria; phylum Pseudomonadota; class Gammaproteobacteria; order Burkholderiales; family Burkholderiaceae_C; genus Limnohabitans. Next base: position 1,436 of record CAISQQ010000542.1, on the reverse strand, counting down.
CGCTCCTACCCTGGGGTGAGTTTCGTGGCCCGCTCGGCACAGATTGACGATGCTCAATTTGATGCGCACATGCCGATGGGCAGTTTACCGAGAGTTTTGCGCCCGGATCGGGCTTCATTTCAGGCGCAACCCGCCGCCTATTTGAAGGCCGACCCTGACTTGCTGTTGAGCGTGCAGCAGCAGCTGCGCGCTGGCGACAGTATCCAGACGATGCCCTTGCGTCGCATTGGCATTTCATGGCGCAGCCACAACGATGTCTTTGGGCGTCAACGCTCAATGACCCTGACCCGATTGGTCAGGCAGCTCCAGTCTCAGCACCCTGAGGGATTGCGGGTGATCAGTTTGCAGTATGGTGACGTGCAGGCAGACATCGATGAATGTTGGCGTGAAACTGGGGTGCAAGTCGAGCAGCTCGCCAGCGTTGACAATTTTCAAGATTTGGAAGGCTTGGCCTGTCTGATACAAGCTTGCGATGAGGTGGTGAGTGTTGACAACTCCACCGTGCATTTGGCCGGTGCCTTGGGTCAAGAGGTGACGGTGTTGTTGCCCTTGAGCGCCGACTGGCGTTGGTTTCAACACACGAGCCAGAGTTTGTGGTACCCAAGCGTTCGGCTGCGTCGCCAAGCAGCATGGGGTGACTGGGACAGTTGTTGGACAAGTTCGCTATAAGTCCAGAGGGCGAACTTGATGGTGGCGAGGTTCGGTCAATCGATCAAGCGATCAATTGGCACCCAACTTCAGCACCCTTGGTGCTCAAGTCTTGGGCCTGAGACTTACATTTGTAGGTAATTTCTGGAGCGGCGCAAACGGTTGAGTTTGCCCAAGCGGTCATAGACCTCGACCGAGCTCGATGGGTCGTTGATTTGTAGACTTTTTAAAGCGCCCCGGATGGCGTCGAGTTTACGGATGACCAAGATCTCATTGCGGCGATTTAAATTGCGGCAATACATCATTTTTGAACGAAACCCGTCCCAGGATGCATCGAGTTGATCCGCATCCATGGCTTGACGAACGCCGGTCATATTGGCGATTTCTTGCAAAATATCGGTTTTGGCATTGAGTAAGCGATCCAAATGATCCAAATCTTGTGCCTTCAATGCATCAAACTCTTGCTCCAACACGGATTCTAGTGATCCAACCCTTTCCATCACGGCCATCACCAAATTGGGAGATTGGGCGGGGTAGGGGGTGTCGGCGCTCAAGGTGGTCATGGTGAATTAGCCTTTGATCATTTGTTCGAGTGAGAGGAAGCTCTCTGCAATACCCCTGGGGTTCAAGGGATAGTTGCCGTCTTTGATGGCTTTCTTGATGGAGTCCACCTTGGCACGATCAAAACTCGGTTGAGCCATGACTTTTTCAGCCACGTTGCTCAGGGTGATCGAATTGGTCACACCGCTGTTTTTATCGCTGGCAGTCGTGCTTGCACTCAGCGTTGC
>CAISQQ010000541.1 GCA_903887655.1 uncultured Burkholderiales bacterium | reverse complement strand
CTCAGTGAGCTCCTCGCGTTTGATGCCAGCCTTGAGCGCAATTACGCCCAGCCGTTGGCTTCACCGACTTCACCAGGCCCTGATGCACCCATGGCCTTGGACGCGTTTTTCAAACCGGGCAAGCGGCTTCTTGGCATCAAAGTCCACTGCTCCAAAGGCACCTACATTCGCACCTTGGCCCAAGACTTGGGGGCAGCCCTGGGCTGTGGTGCCTATTTGCTCAGCCTTCGGCGGGTGCAAACGGGCCCCTTTGCACAGGAGCTGTGCACACGCATGGAGACCTTGCAAAGCACCCAAGATGAGGCCAAAGCGCAAACGCTTCACCCCATTGATGAGTTGTTGGTCGGCCACACCCCAGTCTACTTGGATGACGATGAGGCGGGTCGTTTTCTCTCGGGGCTCAGGCGCCGAGGACCTTGGCCTGACAACCCAATGGTGGCTGTGTATGCCCAGTCCCCTCCCCAAAATTTACTGGGCACGGCCCACGTGAAAGCCGGTGAGCTGATCGCCGAGCGGTTACTCAATCCCAAAGAAATTAATTCCATCCTAGAGAGTTTGATATGAGCCTTCCCATTAGAAACATTGCCATCATTGCCCACGTTGACCACGGTAAAACCACCATGGTGGACCAGTTGTTGCGTCAATCCGGTACCTTTGCCGAACATGAAAAAGTCGTTGACACGGTCATGGACAACAACGCCATCGAAAAAGAGCGTGGCATCACGATTTTGGCCAAGAATTGTGCCGTGACTTGGAACGGCACGCACATCAATATTGTGGACACCCCCGGACACGCGGACTTTGGGGGTGAGGTCGAGCGCGCGCTCTCCATGGTCGATGGCGTGGTGCTGTTGATCGATGCGCAAGAAGGCCCCATGCCGCAAACCCGCTTTGTGACCAAGAAAGCCTTGGCGTTGGGTTTGAGGCCGATTTTGGTGGTCAACAAAGTGGACAAACCCGGCGCGCGTCCCGACTTTGTCGTCAATGCGGCCTTTGATTTGTTCGATAAGCTCGGCGCCAACGATGAGCAACTTGATTTTCCGGTGGTCTATGCCTCGGGGATCAATGGTTGGTCATCGATGGTGGAGGGCACTCCGGGTGAGCAATGGGGCCCCGACATGTCGGCCCTCTTTGACACCATTTTGGCTCACGTGCCCGCTCATGCTGGAGACCCCAACGCGCCCTTGCAACTTCAAATCTCGGCGCTCGACTATTCCAGCTTTGTGGGTCGCATTGGCGTGGGCCGAATCAGCCAAGGCACAATTCGCCCCATGATGGATGTGGTGGTGATGGAAGGCCCTGAGGGCAAGCCCATCAAAGGCCGTGTAAATCAAGTCCTCACCTTCCAGGGCTTGGACCGCGTTCAAGCCACCGATGCCGGTCCTGGGCAAATCGTGCTCATCAACGGCATCGACGAGGTGGGCATTGGCGTCACCCTCACCGACCCCACCAACCCCCAAGCGCTTCCCATGCTCAAAGTGGATGAACCCACCTTGACCATGAACTTTTGCGTCAACACCAGCCCCTTGGCCGGTCGTGAAGGCAAATACGTCACCAGCCGACAAATCTGGGATCGCTTACAAAAGGAGCTCCAACTCAATGTCGCCTTGCGCGTCAAAGAGACCGACGAGGAGGGTATTTTTGAAGTGATGGGCCGAGGTGAATTGCACTTGACCATTTTGCTCGAGAACATGCGACGAGAAGGCTACGAGCTGGCCGTCTCCAAGCCCCGCGTGGTCTTCAAAGAGGTCAATGGCGAGAAACACGAGCCCATTGAGCTCGTGACCGCCGATATCGAAGAAACCCACCAAGGCGGCGTCATGCAAGCCCTCGGCGAGCGAAAAGGTGAACTGGTCAATATGGAGCCCGATGGACGCGGGCGTGTTCGCTTGGAATACCGCATACCAGCGCGTGGTTTGATTGGCTTTACCAATGAATTCTTGAACTTGACACGAGGCTCAGGACTCATCTCCAACATCTTTGATCGCTACGAAGCGCACAAGGGTGACATTGGTGGGCGTAAAAATGGTGTTCTGATCTCCATGGACGCGGGTGAGATTTTCACCTACGCACTGGGCAAACTCGACGAGCGTGGTCGCATGTTTGTCAAACCCAACGATCCCGTCTATGAAGGCATGATTGTGGGGATTCACAGCCGTGACAATGATTTGGTCGTGAACGCCACCCGAACCAAGCAATTGACCAACTTTCGGGTGTCGGGCAAAGAAGACGCCATCAAAATCACCCCCCCCATTGATTGCACGCTCGAGTATGGTGTGGAGT
>CAISQQ010000540.1 GCA_903887655.1 uncultured Burkholderiales bacterium | reverse complement strand
TTTCCCTATTTCCCTATTTCCCTATTTCCCTATTTCCCTTTTCCCCTCTTTTTTAGAGCGTTCTGTCCTAGAGACCCAGCGCTCAGGTTCTGGCTCAGGGCTGGGGGGGCAGCGCCAGAGAGAGCGCCACATACTCTGGCACACTCACCTCTTGGGCTCGGCGCTTGAAGTCAAAGTCGCCAGCCCATCCTTGGGCGAGGAGCCACGGCTGCAGGGCGTGGCGCAGCAATTTGCGCCGTTGTGAAAACGCCGCTTGCACCAAAGCCGAGAACCGAGCAAGGTCCAACGCAGGCGGCTCAAAGAGGGGTTTCATGCGCACGACCGCACTTTGAACGCGAGGCGGCGGATCAAACGACTGCTCGCCCACCTTCAAGACCCACTCCATGTCGTAGCGCCACTGCAGCATCACACTCAAGCGGGAGTAGTGGGTGTCGCCCACGGGCGCGACCATGCGCTCGACCACCTCTTGCTGGAGCATGAAGTGCTGGTCCTCGATGTGCTCCACATGGTCCAAGAGGTGAAACAAGATCGGTGTGGAGATGTTGTAGGGCAAGTTGCCCACGACCCGCAGCCGCTGGCCTGCGCTCGCTTGGGGACCTGTCGCCACGGCCTCGCCGCGAGGCTTGAGCGGCCACTCGCGCGCGAGGGCACTGAAATCCACCCTGAGCACATCGCCTTCGATCACATGCAAATGGGGCTTTAAGCGCAGGCGTTGCGCCAAATCACGGTCGAGCTCGATCACACACAGCTCGCCCAGCAAATCCATCATGGGCTGGGTGATGGCCGACAAGCCGGGTCCAATTTCCACCACCCGTTGCCCCTTGACGGGGGCAATGGCGTCAACAATGTCGGCAATGACCGCCGGGTCGACCAAAAAATGCTGGCCAAAACGCTTTTTAGCGAGGTGTTTCAAGGACAAAACCCGTGGATCACGCGCCGCCGCCCCTTACTTCAACATCAGTTGTGGGGCATCTCGGTACTCAATGAAGGAGCGCCCGCGCACCTCTTGCGCCCACTCCAAATAGGTTTGGTCGTACTTGCTCTCGCGCAAGATGTTTTTCGTCATCTCGCGCTGCTCTTTGGCCGACATGGTGTTTTTGCGCCGCTCCAAGACCTGGATCAAATGCACCCCAAAGCGAGAGACCACCGGGTCGGAAATCTCGCCGGGCGCCAGATGATTCATCACCTCTTCAAACTCGGGCACAAACACCCCCGCACCCGCCCAACCCAAGTCTCCACCATTGGGCGCGGAGCCGTCCTGAGACAAGTCTTTCGCCACTTTGGAAAACTCCAGCTCCGCGCGGTCCATCTGCTGCTTCAAGCCATACAAGCGCGCGCGCAGCGCGTTGACCCCCACTTGCGCCGTGGGTCTGAGCAAAATATGCCGCACATGGGTTTGGTTGGACGTGAAGAGGGTGTTGTCCACGGGAGTTTTGGAGACCAATTTGATCAGGTGCAGACCCGCGGGTGAACGCAGCGGGCCCACCACATCGCCTTCTTGCGCGGTTTGAACGGCTTGCAAAAATAGATCCGGGTAGCGCTGCGGCGGCTTGTCGCCCATCAAGCCCCCAAGCGTCCTCTCGGGCCCTTGCGAGACGTCCTTGGCCACGGCATAAAAATCCTCGGCGGCTTTGAGGCGGGCTTTCACTGCCGTCATCTGCGCCACGCCCGCTTGGAGGTCTTCGGGCTTGGCCACTTCGGGCAAAGGCAAAAAGATTTGTGCCAACTCGAGCTTGGCCACGGTTTTGCTCCAATCGTTGGCCTGCTCCTTGAGGTACTGATTGACTTCCGTGTCGCTGATCTTGATGCGCGGGGTGACCTCTTTTTCACGCAAGCGCTGCAGCACCAGTTGGCTTTGCAGGTCTTCAAAAAACCGCTCCGGATTGATCCCTGAGCTCGCGAGCTTTTGGCGAAACTCCTCCACCGTCAAGTCGTTGCGAGAGGCGAGCGTCACCTCGGCTTGCTTGGCCTCGGCGGCCGGCACTTTGATGCCTTGCTCGCGCGCCCATTGCAGTTGGGCGCGCTCCGAGATCACCCGCTCCAAGACTTGTTTGCTGAGCTCTTGGCGCGCTGGCAAGGGGCCATTGTTGGCGCTCAGCTGTGCGAGCACTTGCTGCACCTGGGCGTTGATCTCTTGGTTGGTGATGGGGTCGCTGTCGACCAAGGCCACGATGAAGTCCGAGGACTGGGGCGTCAGGGAGGCGCCCGTGGCGGGTTTTGAGGCGGATGAAGGCGACGCGGGGGCGGCGAGGGTAGTGGCTGGCACCACCGGGCCCACGTTGCCCGGTGCGGCACCCAAGCCCTCGCCCCTGGGCTTGAGGCCCTGAGCCCAGACGCTGGGCGCCAAGAAGCAGCCCGCCATCAACGCCAAGCCCGGCACGATCGCCACCAAACGCCAAGAAGAATCCACTTTATTCATAATTGCCAAAACGACTGGGAGGGGAGTTAAAGGGGTCTCTAAGATTTTGATACCGCGGAATGTTGTCTTTGAGCGTTTGCAAGGGATTGATACCCACTCGGGTAAAGCCCACCAGCTCCAATTGGAACATGATTCGCTGATTCATTTGATTGGCACCGACTTGAAGACGCTCAAACACGACGCGCCCCAACCAACACCCCGCATCGTACTCGAAACCCACAATGGAGTTGACCACCGTGTGCTGCTGCAAGTCAAAGTTTAACCGACCCACGCTGTACCACTGGTTCTCGCCCATCCCTTGGCCGGCCCCCAAGTCCACCGTGTGCCCGCCCCACAAGTCACTCAAGGGCCACTGCCAAGCGGTGTCGACGAGCTCACTGTTGACGTCGCGCTGAAAGCTGTAGTAAGCACTCAAGAGCCGGTAATTGGAGGGGTAATAGCGCGCGCCCAGCTTGGTTTGCATGAACTGGTGGGTATCGGGGCTGTACTGCAGCGTGGAGTCGGCGGCGAGATTTTTTTGCATGGCCACGCTCGCGCCCAGCAACAAATCCGACACCCCTTTGCTGTTCTTGTTGAGGTCGCTGGGCAAGACGACCTGGGTGGTGGCCAAGCGAAAGCGCTGGGCAACCCCAAAGCGGGCCATTTCTTCCCCCGTTTGAGGGGCAATGAGCCTGGAAGTTGTGCCCACGGTGAGCAAGCGGTCGTCAGAGACACGGTCGTAGCCAGAAAACGCATTTTCGGTATAGACGGTGGAGAAATTGAAATCATTGCGCCCGGTGTCATACACCGGCAAAAAGTTTTGATTGCGGTAGGGGGTGTTGACCCAAAAGACCCGCGGCTCCAAGGTCTGGATGTAGTCCCTGCCCGAAAGCTGGACGTTGCGCTCCAAAACCGTGGTCGCGTCCAAGCTCAAGGTGGGCACGGTCACATTGGCTTGGGACAAGCCGTTGGAGAGCAGCGGGGTGTCAAACTCATAAGCGCGACTGAGCACACTGACTTTGGGTGTGAGGGTGAGGTAGCCCCAATCGATCGGGTAACTGGCCTTGGCCGCGAGCAAGGCGCGCGCGCCATTGGGCTGACAATTGATGCTCCCGGTTTGACAGGCCAAGAGCCGGTTGGCTTGGAATTTGGTCATGTCCGTTTGCACGCCCACGTTCACGCCGTCCCACTGCGGGTTGTAGCGCGTGATCCATTGCGGCAGTCGGTCAAAGGGGGCGATGATGGGCGCCGTCAAGTCTTGCAAGGTCTGCCACTTCAAGCTCCTGAGCGTTGAGCTCCAAGCGCCATGGGCCCAACTCATCGACACATCCGTGGGCAGCAAACGCTGACTCAAGGGGTTGGACATTTGTGAGAAGTCTTTCCAATAGTTGTCATCACTCACGCGCTTGATGTTCAAATTCAACCCCACACGCTCACCCAGCACACTCATCGCCCCTTGGTGGGTTTGCGACAAGCCCCAGCGCACCGAGTCCCTGAGCAAATCGTGCGACATGTAGTCCAAATGCACGACCCCGCGCATGTCTGAGGGGCCTGGCTCCAAGTAACGGTACTCCCCCCCTACCTCCAAGCCGCGCTTGCTCCAGGTGGTGGCTTGCAAAGTAGCATCGCGATTGGGCGCAATGTTCCAGTAATAGGGTTGGGTGTATTCCAGCCCACCGATGCTGTCGAGCCCAATGGTGGGGGGCAACAGGCCCGACTTGCGCTCCGAGCCCAGGGGGAAGCTGATCTCGGGCACGGGCAACAAGGGCAAGCCTTTGAAGCTCAAATAGGCGCCGCTGGCATAGCCCTCGTTGGTTTCGTTGTTGA
>CAISQQ010000539.1 GCA_903887655.1 uncultured Burkholderiales bacterium | reverse complement strand
TTTTCACTTGCGAGAAACTCAGCAGCTCATCAGCACCCTCCTCGCGACCAATGCCGGACTGCTTATATCCACCAAAAGAAGCGCCCAAAAAATGTGAGCTCACGCTGTTGACCCAAATGTAGCCCGATTCAATTCGAGACGCTGCACGGTGCGCGTTGGCCAAATTGGTGGTCCAAATGGAGCCAGTTAATCCATATTCGTCAGCGTTGATTTGCTCAAACAGATCTTCCTCGTTGTCCCACTTGAGTACAGAGAGCACCGGCCCAAAGACCTCTTCATTGGCAATGCGCATCGACTGCTTGACGTTGGTGAAAATGGTGGGCTCAATGAACAAGCCACGACTCAAGTCGGGAGAGCTTGGACGCGATCCACCATACGCCAATGTCGCACCCTCGTTCTTGGCAATATCGATGTAGGACATGATTTTGTCAAATTGAGGCTTGGAGACGATGCATCCCATGGTGGTTGCCATGTCGGTCGGTAAGCCTGGTTGGTAAAACTGCACGCGCTTTAACGCCATCTCCATGACTTGGTCATACACCGAGGAGTGGATAAACAGCCGCGAGGTCGAGCCACAAGACTGCCCGCACCAGGTGAAGTTCATGCCGTCAATGGCGGCGTTGGCCGCTTTTTCCAAATCCGCATCCGGGTAAATGACACAAGCATTTTTACCCCCGAGCTCCAGGGTGACATGTTTCAAGCGATCTGCCCCTGCTTTGGCAATGGCCCGTCCGGTGGGCACACTTCCAATGAGAGATATACGGGGGACCTTGGGGTGCGCCACCAAGGCACTGCTGCCCTCACGGTCTGCGCTCAAGAGGTTGATCACACCGGGAGGCATGATGCCGTGAATCAACTCCATCATCCGATAAGACGACAAGGGCGCTTGATGGGGGGGCTTCATGATCACCACATTGCCCGCAGCCAAGGGGGGACCCATTTTGCCCGCCGTGAACATGATGGGGTGGTTATAAGCGACGATGCGACCGACCACGCCATAAGGCTCGCGAACGGTCATGTTCACCACATCAGGCCCCATCGGAATGGTTTCACCTTTGACCTCAGTCACCAACCCAGCGCAGTAATCAATCATGGCCGCTGCAACGCGCGCATCGTTTTTCATTTCCCGAATGGGGTTGCCACAATTGGCCGCATCGATCATGGCCAAATCGTCCGCATTGTCCCTGAGAACCGTCGCGACCTTCTTCATCAAACCTGCTCGCTCGAGAGGTTTCATTTTTCGCCAGGTTTTAAAGCCCTCTTGAGCGGCTTGCACCATCAACTCGACATCGCTGGTGTTGCCATCTGCGCAGGCGCCCAAGCTCTCGCCCGTGGCTGGGTTGAAGGTCTCTAAATAGCCACCTTGAGGCCGATGCCATGCCCCACCATAATAAAGGTCTCTTTGGGTTGGCAACAGGTGATGGTAATTGTCATCGGGGTGCTTGTTCATGGTTGATCGACCTTGTCTGATTAGCGTTTTTGACTGGCTTGGGATCCACTCATATTGGTGTCATAGCCGGGCAGTACACGCACATCAATCACGCACACTTGGCCAGCCTGAACCGCTTGGATACCCTCTTGGATCACGGCATTGAGTTCTTTTGAGTCTTTCACAGGACCCAAGCCCAAAGCGCCTTGGGCTCGAGCGATCATGGCCAGATCGATATCAGGCTCATCAATTCGTTGCCCAACCCACTTGTTCTCAACGGGGCGTGAGCGCTCTTTGGCAACACGCTCTTGGTGGACTTCATCGTTGAAGTAAGAGCGATTGTTGGCCACGATGATCAGGCATGGAATGTGATAGTGCACAGCGGTCCAAATGGCGCTCACGCCCATCATGAAGTCCCCGTCCCCCAAGATACCAATGGGCAGTCGTCCCGTGCCTTTCAGCGCCAACGCAGAACCAATGGAGATCCCTGGTCCAGCCCCAATGCCGCCGCCACCATTCAATCCGATGTATTCCATCGGGTGGTTGAAGTGTCGATACTGTCCATTCCAACCCAAAGGCACGCCTGAGAAACACACATCAAGGCCTTCGGTGGCCAAGTTCACCGCGTCCGCCAACGCTCTGATGGAGACAACCTCAGGGTCGGCCTCGGGCAGGGTTTGTCGGGCCAAGGGACTCACTTTTGCTCGGGCTTTAACGCTCTCAAGGAGCAAGGGCACGACGGGATCGGTTTCACACAACATGTACACATCCACTGGCGGCAAGCCTTGATAGTCCATGCTCCAGCCGCGGTGCGAGAGCTGATCGGGAGAGACTTGAATCACTTTAGAACCAATGGGCTCTGCCCCCCAGGCTTGCTTGAGGGCGCCAGCCAAGTCATACCAATCGAGCGCCAACACCACATCCGCCGAGCGCAGCAGCTGACAAGCTGCGGGCGAGAAAAACACCCCAGGCGCCACAGGGTGCAGTGGATGATCGGTGGGAAAGACCGCTGACATCTTCAGATCCGTCAGCACTTGAGCTTGGAGTTTTTCAGCCAGTTCAATGCGTTCTTGCCAGCCCTGGAGGCTGCGCGATGCGCGGCCCATCAGAATCACCGGATTTTTGGCCTCTGATAGCAACTTGGCCGCTTCTTGCAGGGTTGAATCGGAGGGTAAAACGGCTTGAGGCGCGCGAAAGCGCGAGGGATCTGGCAGGGTTGGCAAGGGGCCAATCTTGGCCTCCTGAATGGCCGCATCCAAATTCACATAGGTAGGACCACGAGGAGCGGTGTCGGCAATTTGCACCGCTCTGAGCAAGGCCTCAAACGTGGCCGCGACAGACGCGGGTTGATTGTCCCATTTGGTGTAGTCCCGGATCAATGCCCCTTGATCACTCGTGGTGTGAATCCAATCGATCCAAGGGCGTCGCTTGGCCGCATCCCAAGGGCCAGTTGCCCCCAACAGCAGCATGGGAATGCGGTCACACCAAGCATTGAAAATGGACATGGTCGCGTGCATCAATCCAACGTTGGAATGGAGCACGCAACCCATCATTTTGTCAGCGGTTTTTGCATACCCTTGGGCAATCGAGACAGCAGACTCTTCGTGCAAACACAACAGCATCTGAGGGCTTTTGTTGCCCAAGTAATTGACAATACTGTCGTGAAGTCCACGGTAACTTGCGCCCGGATTGAGGGCAAGATACGGTATGTCCAATTCACGAAGCATGGCTGCAATGGCATCGCTTCCCCAAATATCCGCTTGCGCCGCGCTTGGTACAGGTGTGTCGTGATGAATGGCAGCCAGGGGCTGATCTTTAGCGGTCATAAAGGCT
>CAISQQ010000538.1 GCA_903887655.1 uncultured Burkholderiales bacterium | reverse complement strand
TACCGCCCAATATTAAAGGCGCACAAGCACTTAGCATTAAAGTGCATACAAGTATGCAAGCTACCAATTTAAAATTCACTAATAATTGTTTTTTCATAAGTTATCCGCCTCACCCATCTGCTCCAGAGCTTATAGAGGAGCCAAGTCAATGAAATCACGAACAATTGACCCATTTCAACGCCAACATTGAAGGTGAACAAAGCGATCAAGCTGTTGTTGACGGGGAGACCAATTTCTTTGAGGGCCCCTGCAAACCCCATTCCGTGCAGCAATCCGAATGAAAAAGCGACCACTTCGGGCCATTGATGCGTGATGGAATCTTTCTTCTTCAAGACCTCATAACTCACCAACAAGATCGACAGCGCAATGACCGCTTCAACGGGTGCAGGTCTGAGGGAGAAGATATCCAAGGCGCTCAGTGCCAAAGTGAGGCTGTGGGCAATGGTGAAGAAGGTGATGGTGGCGACCAAGCGTCTTTTGTAACCCACCAAAAGCAACAAGCTGATGACAAAACACAAGTGATCCCAGCCCGTCAAAATATGCTCAAACCCAAGGCTGATATAGGCCTTGGCAATCTCCATGCCTTCACGCTCATCGTTTGCTTTACCGAATAAATAAATGCGCGGTTGGGCTGAGGTGATCGTGTAGACCCGAGTGCCACCGTCATGCCATTTGATATTGAACATCAATGCTGAGTAGGAATTGCCAAGGCCCTCCACCTCCAGCGTTCCCTTCATGCCCTTGTCGCTTGAACATTGCACCACTTGTTCGTTGCTCACACAACCTTCTGGCCAATGCACCACGAAGACTTCGTCCAGTGGTCTGTCTTTGGGCGGGGTCGCCCAGGCCCATTGAAACGAACCGGGCCTGAACTCATAGAGATTCATCTCCGCCAGGCTCAATTCATGTGCCCGCCCCATTGACGAGAGCAAACACAGCAAGAGGAGCGATAAAACTTGAGCAAACCTCATCGCTTGTCCCCTTGGTCGATGATCTTGTATTTCTTGCCAAGTTCGCGAATGGCTTTGGTGGAGAGTTCGGCTGCGGTTTGATTTTTCCAATCGGTATAGACTTTGGCTTTGATTTGATCAAAGTTGGCTTTGTCGCCTGGTTTGGTGCTCATGAAGCGCACAATTCTCGTGCCCGCCTTGCTGTCCAAAGAGGACCACTGACTGGGGGGTGATTTTTCCAGCGATTGGGCGAAGTTTTCACCGTATCCATCAACGATGGTAAAGCGTGGTCTGTCCTTGAAAATCTCTAAGCTGCTGTCAATTTCACTGTGACCTTTGCCATTGAGTGCATTGACAAAATTTTTCAAATCGTCTGCCGATGGTTTGCTCGCCACGACCGCTTCCTCAAAGTTGATCAAAGTGGGGGCATCGTATTGGTCTTCATGCTCAGTGAACCATTTTTGCAACTCATGCTCATCGAGTTTGGGCAAGCTCACCTCAGCTTGAGTGACGCTCAGGGTTTTGAAAATGACTCGCTCTCGAATAGAGCTGTCGCCCTTATCGAGCCCCAATGCCAAGCCCTCGCGGTACAAAACTTCATTGTCAATCCAGCGATCAACCAAAATCTTCATGTCTCCAGGGGTCGGTTCTGTCTTGAGGCTGTTGACGTAAATTTGCCGGATGTCCTCTCGAATTGCGGGTGTAACAACGATGGCTTTGGGATCATCCTTGGTCAATGAAATCAAATGATCTCCCAAGAAGATAAGCACTGCGATGGCCGAAAAAATGAATAGGGGTTCGACCTTGACCCGATGCCAAATCTGTTTGAATCGAAGGGTCGTTGTTTCGCTTGGAGCTGTGTGTTGCATAAGAGAGCTTGGAGGGTTAAATTGTAGAGTTACTGGGTGGTCAACTTGATTTTGTTCAGGCGCTTCATCACGGACTCACTCACATCGGGATGTTGAATGGCAACGGCACGAGCCAAGGTGTCCAATGTTTCAAAAGCGGGATGGAATTGAGGGCTGATGTTGAGCAATTCGAAGAGGTCTTCTTGGATAGAGTTCAAAATTAAAAATGGATCCGAATTGGCTTTGATTTTAAGTCCCATTTGTAAATACAATTTGTGCGCTTGACTGTAGGCGCGCAAGCTCGACTGGGTTGCAAGGGGTTCTGAATCGTCGGGCTCGACGCTCCACAGTGACAGCACCTCCTTGAGCCTGTCTCGGGGGGTCTCCTGGGGGGCATAGGTGACCCAAGGGGCTTTGAAACTCACTTGTAAATGGTCATCGGTGTTGGGCATGACGCCGTTTGTAAATTCACGCAAAGATTGGCTGTCTGCGACAACACTGCCCCAAAGCTCAAAGGGGTCAGAAAAGCGGGCCTGGCGCGCACTCAAGGCCATTTCTGGATTGAGCCATTTTTTCTCCACGTCTGAAATGCGTGGCCACGGCGCGTCTTTTATTGAAATCAAACCAATGGCGGGAGAATCCAAGCTGTTGCTCACCAGCACTGCTTTGGCCTGCGGATAAACCGATTGGTAGGCGGCGATGATCGATCGCAATGTTTGGGTGTCCATCTGAAATAAAGCCAACCACTGACAAAACACACCCCCTGTGTTGAGTTTATTTTTGATTCTTTGGAAGTGCTCGGCTGTGTACAGTGTCGCTGCACCACTCCTGGCCGGGTGATAGACATCGGCCACGATGACATCAAATGTTTGATGGGTCCCGTTCACAAACCGTCTTGCATCGGCCGCAATCTTTCGAACAGGGTTCTTGGGTTGTGGCATGTTCGGGTAGCCCATAAAGATGTCGCTGGCTTGAATCACCTCGGGTAACAACTCAACCACTTCAACGTTGACATCGCGGCTAAATTGAGCCGCTGCATTGGCGGTAAAGCCCGTCCCCAAGCCCAGCATCAAGACGTCTTGGGGATGAGAATGAACCATTAATGGCAAAACCGCGAGTCTGCGCTCCACCCAACTGCTCGCGCTGCTGCCCTCTTGGACTCGGTTGTTGATGCTCAAGTGTGCGACATCACGGATGTCTTGGACCACACTCACCGAGGCCATCACACCTTGACGGTAAAACAGCTCCCGACCCCCTGGCCCCATGTCCAAAAATTTCCATGAAAACGCACCACTGAGCACAACAAGGATCAACGGCAATGGCCATAATTTGAATGCATCTCTGGCTGTTCTAAAGCGCTGCAAAGCGGTGTAACCCAATAGCAGGGTCACCAATGTCACCGTGGCCCCCCATTCTGGATAAACAAAGAGTCCCAAGACCAGCGGTGCAAGGGCTGCCCCCAGCATGTTTAAAAATAAGGACTTCCCCAACCAACCTTGGCTTTGGTCATTGAGCATGGTTTGTTGGGTGAACACAAAACCCATCGCCACACTGGGCAATGCCAGGCCCGCCAGTGCTGCCAAGCCTTCTCCTGCCAACGCATGAAGAGCCGTTTCCCCCCACACGGCTGAAGGCCAAGCGCACAGTCGATCAGCCAGCGACAGACCAACTGCCCCCAAAAAAATGCTCGCGATGAGTCCACCGAGCGAAACGCTGGGCTCAACGAT
>CAISQQ010000537.1 GCA_903887655.1 uncultured Burkholderiales bacterium | reverse complement strand
GGCATTCATATACCGCTGCCGCTTGATCGTGCTCTGGGTCTTGGCGAGTTTCTTGCGCACGGATCCTCCTGTTGCGAGTGATGCGCGCCGCGAGCGTCTCGCGCACACGGCGCTGGTAGCTCGGGCTGCTGCGGCCTATCAATGCGGTGGCGCTCAATTCGGGGCGGTAGACAACGCGTTGGTGCCCCCTCATGACGGCGGCATTGTCTGAATAGGCCACCACGGTGTGCTGGGGGTTGAGGGCATGCGTGTGGCGAATCATGCCAAAAAGACTGTGCGTTTGCGCTACCTGATCAATGGTGAAGTCCGCGTTGAAGATCTTGTGTCGACAGTGCTCGGAGTTGGCCTGGGCAAACATCATGAGCTCAACTTCAGTTGGATTGCGCTCCAAGGCGGTGAATGCGTTCACCAAGTAATCGACTTCGTCTTCGGCCAAGGCCCAGCCAAATTCCAGATTGGCCTCCATCAGGGCCAGGCGTCCTCGGCTGAGAATGTCAATGCTGCGGGTTTTGGATTTTTCAAGCGTTTGAAAGCACGACGACAACTGCTCACGTGTCAACAGCACCGTTTGCGTCATCGGGTCAAAGAGCAGCGCCAAGATCGACTCGAGCACGGGCCAGCGGGCACTGAGGGCTTGGGCAGAGGCGTCAGCACGGTCCAATGGGGGGCAGTGCCCCTCGAGAAATTGCAGTCGATAGGCCGTGACGCGTTCGATGCGCTGCACCGCCAAGCCACAATTGTTGGCGATGTCGGTGGCCTTGGACGACCAAGGCGAGACCGTGCCGATTCGAGGCGCGACCATGATCTCTAACGATGAGCCTAGCCCCAGAGGGCCAGCGGGTTCTGAGCGAAAGGCCGAGAGCAGTTGACCAGCCCATGAGGCGGAGGTTTTGGGGGCAAAAGACTGGGCTGGCGGGGTGAGTGGGTCGCGCGACGTCTCACCGTTCAAGAGCAACTGCAGTTGATCTCGGGTGTGCTCGTCCAAAGGCTTGGGGCTCGCCACCAAGTCCAGGTGATGCACGGCCAAATCGGCGATGTTGGGCTCCAAGGCTTGGAGCTGGCGCAGGAGTTGCTGACGTCTAAAAACACTCAGGGCACTGTCGCCCTCCAACACGGTCAGGTGGTCACTCACGCTGCGGCCTTTGTCAATAAAGAACGCATTTTAACATTCCCCTCATCTGAAAATTTCAGAACATTTCTGGGCATTGAGGTCTCCATCACGCCTGCCACGGCCCTCACCCAGTGGCCCAGGCCACGCCCGCGGAAAAAAACCAAAAAGGCCAGTCGAGAGCCAGGATTCGAGTTTTGGGTTTTCAAAAGAACCGTTTCTCCTGAGATAATAGCGACATGGCTATTACCTTCAAAGATGAAAACGGTGTCCAAGGCATGCGGCTCGCGGGTCGCCTCGCCTCCGAAGTGCTGGATTTCTTAACCCCATACGTGGTCCCAGGCGTCACCACCAATGAGCTCGATCGGCTGTGCCACGACTACATCACCCAAGTCCAGGGGGCCATCCCCGCCCCGCTCAATTACGCGCCCAGCGGCTACGACCCCTATCCCAAGTCGATTTGCACCTCGATCAATCACCAAGTCTGCCACGGGATTCCCAATGACAAAGCCCTCAAAAAGGGGGACATTGTGAACGTCGATATCACCGTCATCAAGGACGGTTGGCACGGTGACACCAGTCGCATGTTCGTGTGTGGGGAGGGCTCCATTGCAGCCAAGCGGCTGTGTCAAATCACCCATGAGGCCATGTGGCACGGCATCATGATGGTCAAGCCTGGCGTGCACTTGGGGGACATTGGGTTTGCAATTCAGCGTTATGCCGAATCCATGGGTTACTCCATTGTGCGTGAGTTTTGCGGCCACGGCATTGGCGAGAAGTTTCACGAAGAACCCCAGGTGTTGCACTACGGTCGACCTGGCACGCTTGAGGTCATTCAAGCCGGGATGACCTTCACCATTGAGCCCATGATCAACGCTGGCAAGCGTGACATCAAAGAGCTCGGGGATGGTTGGACCATCGTGACCAAAGACCACTCCTTGTCAGCACAATGGGAGCACACCATTTTGGTCACGCCCACTGGCTTTGAGGTGTTGACCTTGTCTGCGGGCAGCCCACCCTTGCCCGATTTTGTCACCCACACGGTTTGCTAAAGCGTCTCCACACTCAAGCATGAACCAGAGCCAAATATTTCGCGCTCAAAAAAGTCAATTGTTGCTGGCCTTGGGGGAGATTGCGCAACTTAAAAGTTCACGTCAAGCCCAAAGCGCCTTGGCCCGACTGGCCCACTTGACCGATCAAACCCTCACCAGCTTATGGCTGGAGTGCGGACTCTCTGACCCTTTGGCGTTGATTGCGGTGGGCGGCTTTGGTCGTGGGGAATTGTTCCCTTATTCGGACGTGGATGTGTTGGTTTTACTGCCCGAGTCGCCCCTTCAATCGAGCGCAGATGGCGATAAAGAGACCTTGGCCAAGGTTGAGCGTTTTATTGGGATGTGTTGGGATTGTGGGCTAGAGATTGGCTCGAGCGTGCGCACCTTGAGTGAATGCCTGCTCGAAGCCCAGGCCGACATCACGGTTCAAACCGCGCTCCTCGAGTCTCGACTGATCACGGGCAATGCCCTCCTCTTCAATGAGTATTGGCGCGGCTTTTTAGCCAATCTGGATGTGAAAGCATTCTTTGTGGCCAAAACGCTGGAGATGCAGCAGCGCCACCATAAGTTTGAGAACACACCCTACTCCTTGGAGCCCAATTGCAAAGAGTCGCCCGGTGGGCTCAGGGACTTGCAAGTGCTCTTGTGGTTGGCCAAGGCGGCTGGATTTGGCAAGTCTTGGGAGGATTTGAAACGAAACGGCTTGGCCACCCCCCTGGAGGCTCAAAAGCTCAAGCGCAACGAATCGGTTCTGAGTCTTATTCGGATTCGACTGCACTTGGCGGCCAAACGGCGCGAAGACCGCTTGGTTTTTGACTTGCAAGCCCAGGTGGCCAAGGACTTGGGCTTGGTGCCGGTTCAAGATGAGCACAAGGGCGCACGCGCGGCCTCGGAGGCTCTCATGCGCCAATATTACTGGTGTGCCAAGGCGGTGACGCAGCTCAATCAAATTTTGATGCTCAACATGGAAGAGAGGCTCTCGGCCAAAGAGATGCCCCCCATTCGGGAGATCAATGACCGATTTTCTGAAAAAGCCGGCATGCTCGAGGTCACTCGCGAAGACCTCTACCAAGTCAACCCCCATGCCATTTTGGAGACCTTTTACCTGTACCAGACCACGCTCGGAATCAAAGGCCTGTCGAGCAAGACACTCAGAGCCCTCTACAACGCGCGTGGGGTGATGGGGTCGTCGTTTCGCAAAGATCCGGTCAACCGCGCGATGTTTCTCAACATTTTGAAGCAACCCCAAGGCATCACCCACGCCATGCGGCTGATGAATCAAACCTCGGTCTTGGGTCGCTACTTGTGGGTATTTCGTCGCATCGTGGGTCAGATGCAGCATGACCTATTTCACGTCTACACGGTGGATCAGCACATTTTGATGGTCTTGCGCAATGTGCGTCGTTTTTTGATCCCAGAGCACGCCCACGAGTACCCGTTTTGCTCACAATTGGCCGCGAGTTTTGACAAGCCCTGGGTGATTTATGTGGCGGCCTTGTTTCACGACATTGCCAAAGGCCGCGGTGGGGACCACTCCCAGTTGGGGAAGGTCGAAGTGAGGCGGTTTTGTAAAGACCACGGCATTGATTCCGAAGACTGTGAACTCATGGTGTTTTTGGTCTCTGAGCATTTGAGCATGAGCCACATTGCCCAAAAGCAAGACATGAGTGACCCTCAAGTGATTCAAGATTTTGCCCGTCGTGTGAAAACCGAGCGCTACCTCACGGCCTTGTACTTGCTGACTGTCGCCGATATCCGCGGCACATCCCCCAAGGTGTGGAATGCTTGGAAGGGAAAACTGCTGGAAGATTTGTACCGCAGCACCTTGAGGGTGCTGGGCGGGCGAGCACCTGATGCCAGTGCCTTGGTGGAAGCCAGAAAACTCGAAGCGCTCAGCATGCTCGCGTTGTATGCCATGCCCAGCAACGCCCATGAGGCGCTTTGGAAAACCTTTGATGTGAGTTACTTCATGCGCCACGAAGCGAGCGATATCGCTTGGCACACGCGCCAATTGTGCCGAGACTTGAGCCGCGATCAAGACACCCCCACGCACCACAAAACCGTTGTGCGTGCGCGCTTGTCCAGTGTCGGTGAGGGCCTGCAGTTGATGGTCTACACCCAAGACCAACCCGATCTTTTTGCCCGAATTTGTGGCTACTTTGACCAATATGGCTTCAGTATTTTGGATGCCAAGATTCACACCGCATTGAATGGTTTTGCCATCGACACGTTCCAAGTCGTCTCCGAGCGTCTTGAGGAGCACACGCGCGAGTGGATTCACCTCTTAGAGCATGACTTGAAGCAAACCTTGCTCGATACCCCACCATTGCCCAAGGCCAGCAAAGGACGGGTGTCTCGACGGGTCAAGAGTTTCCCGATCCGCCCACGCGTGACCTTGTCACCCGACGAAAAAGCGCAACGCTGGCTCCTCAACATTTCAGCGAGTGACAAAACGGGGCTGCTCTACAGTGTGGCCTTGGTGCTGGCCAAGCACAAGATCAATTTGTTGCTCGCCAAGGTGAGCACCTTGGGTGAGCGGGTGGAGGACACCTTCTTGATTGATGGTGCTGCGCTTCAAGAAAACAAGATTCAAATTGAATTTGAAACCGAGCTTCTTGAGGCCTTGAGCTAAATCCAGTGAAAGTCTAAGAGCGATCGTCGCAGGCCCAGCGCTTGGGCTCAGGCCATGGTGTTGATGTTGGCCCCAACACCCAAGAGGGCGTACAAATTGTCACTCTTGCCGCTCGCATCGGCCGTGTCCTGGGCGTTGATGGCATTCAAAAGAGAGGTGGTCTGCGCCGTGTGCAAAGAACTCAGGAGCCCTGCAGGCGTGAGGCTCATGCTGGACTTGCCGGAGTTTGAACGACCCGACTGGCTAGAAGAGGTGCCACTCGAACCCGTCGAGCCGCCTTGGCCCGCGGATGTGTTCGTGCTCGCGCTTGATGCACCCGCGCTGCTCACCACAGGCATGCCAGACGCCCCATGCATGCTCGCTGCCAAGTTTTGGGCCGTCGCCAAGTCCCCTTTTTGCAGTGCAGCACCCAGTTGGCCAAAAACCGAGTTCGCGTTGAGCAAGGCAGAATTGCTGCTTTGACCCCCGGTAAAGTTCTTGTAGGCTTTGAGGGCACCGGCCAAATCGCCACTTTGCAGGCTGGCAAACATCGCTTTGGCGGCTTGATTTTTGTTGGGCGCGCTCGACAGGCCGCCCAACACGCTCTTGCTCGCGGCATTGAGGTTTAAACTCATGATGAAATCCTTCTTGAAGTGGCCTCTCCCAACACTCTGACCCTCCAGTGGGCCTGTTGAGCGGCCATGCGAGGCCATTGAGCAGTGAATGGCCGGCATTTTGTTGCCCAATCATGGCCAATCCAACCGCCAAGGGCTGAGTTTTGGGGCTTTCAAGGATGACAGCAAACGCCGTGCCAGATAGAGGCAGGCTCAGGCACAGCCTCCACCCATCGTGCAATCAATAGCCGGCTTTGGCGTTCGGTCTTTGATGGGCAAAGAGTCCTGCTGTTTTGGCGCCTTGCTGACGAAAACGCTCTCGCCTCGCCACTTTGGGGTCGACTCGCAAGGCACGGGTGAGCTCAACTCGATCCCCCTCTTGAAGCACGTGGCTCAAGGGCTGGGGGCGGCCCCAGACACTGATGAAGAGCCGCCGGGCTTCGAGTCCTTGCAGCAGCAGATGCTCCAAGGTCATGAGACTGCCCTTGGCGCTGTCCATGGGGATGAAGTCTTGCAGTCCCAAGGGCTCAAGCACAAGGCCAAGGCTCTGGTGAGGGTCTAGGCTTTCGGGCTCAACACTGCTGGGGGCCAGCGTGAGTGCGCGCAGGACAGCACTCAAGAGTTGCTCTTGGGGTAAAAACACCAATTCGAGTTCGACGACAGTCCGCCTGGAAGGGCAAAGGAGCACTTGAATGCAGGAGCCGTCTGAAAGAGGCTTCAAAGGGGGTGCGGTCATCAAGGGTTCAACAGCAGGTTGGACAGCGGGTTGGACAGCAGGTTGGACGGGGGGGCGTTCAAAGGATTGAAAGGAAAGAAAGGATTCAAAGGATTCAACGGATCCAAAGGCGCCACAATCTCACCGAGGATATGCACTGTGACCAAGGCCTTAAGAAGCGATATAGACTTGTTCAGCGCGCTTGACAAAGGCGTCGACCAAGCTGCTCGCGATTTTGTCAAACAAGGGGCCAACCAATCCTCCAAAGACGTTCTCAAAGTGGTACTGCAAATTGAGTTCAATGCGGCAAGCCCGTTGGCCCTCCAGGGCATGAAAATCCCACACGCCCGAGAGATCCTTGAAGGGTCCTTGGACCAACTCAAGGCGGACTTGTTCGTTCACAATGTTCACATTGCGGGTGGTGAAGGACTTTTTAAAGCCCCCGATGGACATGCCAATTTGAGCAGTCACGCCATCGGTATGCGTCTCCAAGATGCTGCCTTTTTCGCACCAAGGCAAGAATTGGGGGTAACTCTCGACATCGGTGACCAAGTCGTACATTTCCTGTGCGCTGAACCAAATGAGAACGGATTTATGAATGGTTTTCATCAAAAGATCTGGGAAAACGGCTCGCCAAAGAGGTGACGGCTCTGAAAATCTCACGAAATGCCGGGCAGCAGACTCCAAGGGTTGGATCCTCGCAAAAAGAGCACGCTAGGAAAACGAGTCCATGCGCTTTGTGCTTTAAACTCCGAGTTGTTCTTGGTGAGAACCCACCGGCACTTCAAGCCTGACGCCCCTGTGCATCCAGCACACCCACTGCTTTCAAACCCCCTATTGTAGAGTTTTCATCCCAACGCGTCAGTTTTATATCCCATGAGCACCAAACCCGCCACCCCCGCACGCATTGCGGACAACAAAAAGGCCATCTTCAATTACTTCATTGAAGAGCGCTTTGAGACGGGCATGGTCTTGCACGGTTGGGAGGTCAAGGCGGTGAGGGACGGTCGGGTTCAACTCACCGATGGTTATGTCGTGATCCGAGATGGCGAGCTCTTTGTGATCGGTTGTCAGATCAACCCCACCCGCACCACGTCCACGCATGTCGTGGCCTTGCCAGATCGGACCAAAAAGCTGCTGCTGCACAAAGCGGAAATTCAACGCTTGGTGGGCAAAGTTGAGCAAAAGGGCTACACCCTGGTGCCGTTGAACATGCACTGGAAAAATGGCAAAATCAAGCTTGAAATTGCGCTGGCCAAAGGCAAGGCCGAGCATGACAAGCGCGACACCATCAAGGACCGAGAAGGCAAGCGCGAGGTCGAACGGGCCATGAAACACAAGACCCGGTAAGGCCCGCCTCTCAGCCATTGTCGACCTTTCGTCCCCACGCCACCCACGCTGTGCGCATGCGATCAGAACGCACACCGGCCGCCCCCAAGCCCTTGTATTGCCACTTGTGTTGCCACTTGTGTTGCCACTTG
>CAISQQ010000536.1 GCA_903887655.1 uncultured Burkholderiales bacterium | reverse complement strand
TGTTTGAGCGAGTTGGGTGCGGGTCAAATCAGGGCGGTATTGAGCCGCTTGAGAGAACACCTTCAAGCCCACGGACCTGTCCCAAGGCTCTAGAATTGGGCCATGCAAGACCATCCCTCTCCTTCGTCCGTTGCCTCGGCAGCCCCCAGTTCTGTCGCTCCCTCAGTGGCGCGCGCTCCTGCCGCGTTGATGCCCACGGGGCTCGACAGTCCCTTGATGGCGGGGCTCAATGCGGAGCAACTGAGCGCGGTCACCTTGCCCGCCGAGCATGCCTTGATTTTGGCGGGTGCGGGCTCGGGCAAGACCCGCGTGCTCACCACCCGCATGGCGTGGCTCATGCAAACTCGCCAGGTCACCCCTGGGGGCCTCTTGGCGGTCACTTTCACCAACAAAGCGGCCAAGGAGATGCTGGTGCGTTTGGGCGCGATGTTGCCGCTCAATGTGCAGGGCTTGTGGATGGGGACTTTCCATGGGCTGTGCAACCGGTTTTTACGCGCGCACTGGAAACTCGCGGACTTGCCCCAGTCCTTTCAAATCCTCGACACCCAAGACCAGTTGTCGGCCATCAAACGCATTTTGAAGCAATTCAATGTCGATCAAGAGCGCTTCCCCCCAAAGCAAGTCCAGTGGTTCATTGCGGGTGCCAAAGACAATGGTGAGCGCCCGAAAGATTTGGAGTCCAGTGCCCACGACCCAGACAGCAAAAAACGCCTGGAGATTTACCAGTTCTATGAGGAGCAGTGCCAGCGTGAAGGGGTGGTGGACTTTGCCGAGTTGATGCTGCGCTCTTATGAAATGCTTCGGGACAATGAATCCTTGAGGACCCATTACCAGGCGCGCTTTAAGCATCTGCTCATCGATGAGTTCCAAGACACCAATCGGTTGCAATACGCCTGGATTCGGATGATGTGTGGGCCCCAGAGCTCGATTTTTGCGGTCGGCGATGACGACCAAAGCATTTATGCATTTCGGGGCGCGCGGGTGGGCAATATGGCTGACTTTGTGAGCGACTACCAGGTTCGTCACCAAATCAAGCTCGAGCAAAACTACCGCAGCACCAGCGCCATTTTGGACACTGCCAACGCTTTGATTTCTCACAACCAACAGCGGTTGGGGAAAAACTTGCGCACCGATCAAGGCCAAGGCGAGCCCGTTCGCGTGATGCAGACACCCAGCGACTACGAAGAGGCGCAGTGGATCGTGCAAGAGATCAAGCATCTTTTGCGCGCGGGTCTCGATGGCGACCCCCAGCAAGGGGCGGCATCGCGCTCGGATGTGGCGCTTCTTTACCGCAGCAACGCACAGAGCCGAATCATCGAGTCGGCGCTCTTTAATGCCGCCATTCCTTATCGGGTGTATGGCGGCTTGCGGTTTTTTGAACGCGCTGAGATCAAACACGCGCTGGCTTACTTGCGCTTGCTCGAGAACCCCAAAGACGACACCTCTTTTTTGCGGGTGGTGAATTTCCCGCCTCGGGGTATTGGTGCGAGAACGCTCGAGCAGCTCCAAGACATGGCGCGCGCGAGAAACTTATCGCTGCACGACAGTGTGGAGTTTGTGGCGGGCAAAGCCGGTACGCATTTGCAAGCTTTTGTGGCCAAGATCGATGTGATGCGCGAGCAGCTCGCCAGCCTCACCTTGAAAGACATCATGACCTTGGTGCTCGAGCACAGTGGCTTGGTGGAGCACTACAAAAGCGAACGCGAAGGGCTTGACCGCATTGAGAACTTGGAGGAATTGGTCAACGCCGCCGAGGGTTTTGTGATGCAAGAGGGGTTTGGCAAAGACGCCCTGGCCACCGTTGCTGCCAAAGAAGTGGGGCTGCATGATTTTGTAGCTGACGAGGCCAGTGCTGCGTGGACTGCGTCCACACCACCCACACCGCAGACTTCTGCCACCGACCTTGGTCGTGAGACCCCTTCAGCGCAGAAGAACTCGGGCTGGGTGAATTTTGAGACCGGTGAGACCTTGTCACCGCTGGCAGCCTTTTTAAGCCACGCCGCGCTCGAGTCGGGTGACAACCAAGCGCAAGCGGGCAAAGACGCTGTTCAGTTGATGACCGTGCACGCGGCCAAGGGCTTGGAGTTTGATTGTGTCTTCATCTCGGGTTTAGAGGAGGGACTTTTCCCGCACGAGAATTCCTCCCAAAACCCCGAGGGCCTTGAAGAGGAGCGCCGCTTGATGTATGTGGCCTTGACGCGAGCGAGGAAACATTTGTTTTTGAGTCACGCACAAACTCGCATGCTGCACGGGCAGACGAGGTTCAATTTGCCCAGCCGGTTTTTTCAAGAAATGCCCGAAGACGCATTGAAATGGATTTCAGCGCCTCCAACTGCCAAGTCGTCCTCGCTTTGGGGGTCGGCCAGCGGCGCCTACCAAGGCTCAGGCAGCGCTGCGAGCCACCACAGACAGGGCAGCGATGACTGGAGTGCCCAGCACGGCGTGGCGCTCAGGCCCAAGGCCTCGGCATCGGTTTCGGGGGGGAGCGGCACTCAAGATAGCGGCGCTGGGGGTGGCTCAGGTGACGCCAGTGCGGCCAACGCCTGGGTGAGGGTGGGGCAGCGCGTGTTTCACAATAAATTCGGTGAAGGCAGTGTCTTGGCACTGGAAGGCATGGCGGGCGATGCCCGCGCACAAATCGATTTTCCAAGGCACGGTGTGAAGTGGCTGGCTTTATCGGTTGCCAAATTGACCCCGATCTAAAAACGCACCAACCTTGATTTTTTTCAGTCGATCAAGCGATCAACTGAACTGGCGATCACGCCAATATGGGATCGGTGCTGAAGGAGTCTCGAAAGCTAAAGAAGGCCGAGGTGAAGAACATGGAGCCCAGCACCAATAAAAAGGGCAACAAGAGCTCACTCACCCATTCGGCGTCCTCGGTGCTGCTCGACACGAGGCCGAGCAAGACTGCGATGAGTGCGAACACACTCATCCAAGATGCGGCGTAGACCACAAAGGCGCGCCAATTGGAAAAACACGCCACGCAAGAGAAAAAGAGACTCTTGGCAATGGAAATGCCGTGCCAGTGCACCAAGGCACTGGCATGCCAAAAAAGCGATGAAAAGGGGATGTACAGGACAAGCGCAATCCACATGGCGCGCTGAAAGTCCGCTTGCATGACCGTTTCTTTGTGAGGGTGCCGCCCACCAAGTAGACTTTGGCAAAGCTGCCGCTGTCCGCCAGCGCTGACAGCCCCAGCAGGAGTAAAAAGCCCACCATGTAGAGCAGCCCCAAGAGGAGCATTTGTTGACTTTTGTGTTTGGACACTCGAAAAGCGCTGAACAAGGTGAGCGGTCTGGGGAACTTGCCAGCGTTGGCCTCTTGAGCGGCGGCCATGAGGCCCAAGGTGGCTGCCGGTACAAAGATGAGTCCCACCAAGCCACCAATCCACGGCAACAAGGAGATCAAGGACACGGTGGCCAGAAACATCAAAAATAAGCCTGTGAGCGCAATGGGTTGTCGCAAAAACGTGAGCACACCCTCTTTGACCCATTGGGCTCCCAGTCGTGCGGGAACAATATTCAATTTCATCAATGCGGTCCCAGGACTTGAGGGTGAAGGGGAGAGGCGATGCGCTCGCACAACACCCGCTCAAAATGGGTGGGGTCGTGAGGCTTGAGCAAATTGGCTTGACGCGGCAGGTGAAAATCCCATAGTCGCGATATCCAAAACCTGAGCGCCGCGGCTCTCAGCATGGGATTGAGGAGTTGGCGCTCGCTGGCAGTGAGGGGCCTCACCCGTTGGTAGGCGTCTAAGAAAGCCGTCAACCGTGCAGGGTGAAATTGCGCATGGGGTGCATCAACGCACCAATCGTTCAAGCACACGCACAGGTCAAATAGCCACGCGTCCACCCCGGCAAAGTAAAAGTCAAAAAACCCCGTCAGACGCTCGCCTTGGAACATCACATTGTCGCGAAACAAATCGGCATGGATGGCCCCGCGCGGCAAACTCAGGTAAGCGGCGGTTTGGCTCAAGTTGTTTTGAAACGCCACTTCTTGCTGCAATAGTGCGGCCAGGTGGGGCGGCAAAAACTCCATCACCAAAGCGGCTGTGTCGTTCCACCAAGTCAGGCCGCGCAAATTCGGTTGTTGATGCTCCAAGTCTTTGGCCGCCAAGTGCATGCGCGCGAGCATATCTCCCACCGTCTGGCAGTGCTGAGGGCTGGGTTCGAGTTGGCTTTTGCCTTCTAAGCGGTTGACCAAAGCGGCGGGTTTGCCCGCGACCTCAAAGAGCAGCCCCCCGCTCTCGTCGGCCTGGGGGTTGGGTACCGGGACGGCTCGAACCGCCAAGTGGCGCATCAATTGCAAATAAAAAGGCAATTCCTCTTTGCTCAAGCGCTCAAACAAGGTGAGCACAAATTCACCACTCTGGGCCGTTAAAAAGTAGTTCGTGTTCTCAATGCCGCCCTCAATGCCCTTGAGTTCAAGCACAGGGCCGAGCTTCAAATGGTCAAGGAGCACTTGCGCTTGTTCTGTCGAGACTGGGGTGAAGACGGCCATGAAGAGCAACAGTGAAGGGTTAAAAAGGGCGAGAGCAAAAAAGCGCGATCGGGTTGGGGTGGTGCTCCAGAGAGTTGCCCCTCGATGCACCCAACGACCTCAAGCCCCCATTGTAGAGGGCGTGAGGCCACCGGGTGTGCTTGGGGAGCACAAGTTGGTCAATGTTTCCCCATTCGCTTGCGAAACCCTCAATCCCCCTTTGGGGCTGGGGCGCTCAGCAATGGCGTGTCCCAGTGCTCGGCGTTAAAAAGACAGATTTCTGAGGATCCTGGGCTCGGAAAAAGGCGCAGAAACAGGGCAAAATGTGATCATGACCACGCCCACACAACTCTTGCTCGTCGACGGTTCGAGCTACCTTTACCGCGCTTACCACGCCATGCCCGACTTGCGCGCCACAGCGGGCGACCCTGCCAGCCAAGCCACAGGGGCGATTCGGGGCATGATCAACATGCTGCAAAGTCTTCAAAAAGACTATCCCTATGAGCATGTGGCTTGTGTGTTTGACGCCAAAGGCCCCACCTTCCGAGATGAATGGTACCCCGCCTACAAGGCCAACCGCTCGCCCATGCCCGATGATTTGCGCAGCCAAATTGAGCCCATCCATGAATTGGTGCGTCTTTTGGGTTGGCCGGTGTTGACGGTCCCCGGTGTTGAGGCCGACGATGTGCTCGGGACGGTGGCCAAGTGGGCGGCCCAGCTTGGGTTTTCGGTGGTGATCTCCAGTGGGGACAAGGACTTGAGCCAGTTGGTCGATGAGTCCATCATGATTTATGACACCATGGGGCAAAAAAAACGCGATGTCAGTGGCGTGAAGGCGGAGTTTGGTGTGAGTCCTGGTCAAATGATTGACTACCAAACCTTGGTGGGCGACAGTGTGGACAATGTGCCCGGGGTGCCCAAGGTGGGACCCAAAACGGCCGTCAAATGGCTCGAAAAATACGGCAGTTTGGCCTCTATTGTGGCCCACAAGGACGAGATCACGGGTGTGGTGGGGGAGAATTTGAGAAACAGCTTGGCGTGGCTGCCCATGGCCGCCAAGCTCGTGACCATCCGCACCGATTGTGAATTGAATGACCACGTGCCCGAGTGGCCTCAAGCCAACGCCATGGCGCACTTCAAGCGCCGTGATCCTGACTCGAAAGAATTGCTCGCGTTTTACCAAACTTACGGCTTCAAGGGCCTGGTCACCAGCATGACGGCCAAGCTCGGTGGCAGCTCGGGCTCCAAAACGAAGCCCTCAACCTCTGCTGACCCAAGGGTGGCTGCCTCCGACGCGTTGGATCTGGATCCCTCTGCCGCCCAAAACCCTGAGGGTGATTTGTGGGGTGACGTGGGGGTGAAAGCCTCCTCGATGGACAGCTCGCGCTATGAGTGCATCACCCGCTGGGATGAGTTCGAGCGATGGATGGCGCTCATTTTGGAGGCGCCGTTGGTGAGCTTGGACACCGAGACCGACTCCTTGGTGGAGATGCAAGCGCAGATCATCGGTTTGAGCGTTTGCGTCTCGCCAGGCCTGGCTGCTTATATGCCCTTGGCTCACCAGCTTTTTGAGGATCAAGTTCAGTTGCCACGCGAGGAGGTCTTGGCGCGGCTCAAGCCTTGGCTTGAAGACGCGTCGCGATTGAAGCTGGGCCAGCATGTGAAGTACGACCGTCACGTCTTTGCCAATCACGGTATTGAGGTGGCTGGTTTTGTTCACGACACGATGCTCGAGAGCTATGTGCTCGAAGTCCATCGTCCCCACAACTTGCAAAATTTGGCGCTGCGCCATCTGTCTAAAACCGGGTTGTCCTATGAAGACCTCTGTGGCAGAGGGGCCCAACAAATCCCCTTTGCCCAGGTGGCGGTGGACAAGGCGGCGCTTTACGCCTGCGAGGATGTGGACATGGCGCTTCAAGTGCACCAAGCGCTGTGGCCGATCTTGAAAAACGACGACCCTTTGAAGTTCATTTACGACTTGGAGATCCAAAGCAGTGAGGCGCTCTACCGGGTTGAGCGCAATGGCGTGTTGATCGATGCGCCGATACTCGCGCAGCAAAGCCTGGAGCTTGGGAATCGACTGGCTCAACTCGAGCACGACGCCCGAGAGTTGGCGGGGAGTGACTTCAATTTGAATTCTCCCAAGCAAATCGGAGAAATCTTTTTTGAGCGCTTAGGCCTGCCCGTGATCAAAAAAACCGCCAAAGGCGCGGCAAGCACCGATGAAGAGGTGCTCGAGAGACTGGCGCTGGACTATCCACTGCCCGCCAAAATTCTCGAACACCGGGGCTTGAGTAAGCTCAAAGGCACCTACACCGACAAGTTGGCGGGCATGGCCCATGCCAAGACCGGGCGCGTGCACACCCACTACGCCCAAGCGGTGGCGGTGACCGGCAGGCTCTCGAGCAACGATCCCAATTTACAAAATATCCCAGTGCGCACCGCTGAGGGCCGCCGGGTGCGCGAAGCCTTCGTGGCGCCCAAGGGGCGGCTCATTGCCAGTGCTGACTACAGTCAAATTGAGCTTCGCATCATGGCTCACTTGAGTGGGGATGAGGCGCTCTTGGCGGCATTTCAAAACGGTGTGGATGTGCACAAAGCCACAGCGGCCGAGATTTTTGGAGTGTCCAGCCAGGAGGTCTCCTCAGAGCAACGTCGCTATGCCAAAGTGATCAACTTTGGACTCATTTACGGCATGAGTGCGTTTGGTCTGGCCAAGGCGCTTGGTATTGAGCAGCAAGCGGCCAAGCTTTATATCGAGCGCTACTTTGAGCGCTTTAGCGGTGTCAAGCGCTACATGGAGAGCACGCGCGAGAGCGCCAAAAACAAGGGCTTTGTGCAAACGGTGTTTGGTCGACGCTTGTACCTGCCCGAGATCAATTCACCCAATGGGCCCAGACGCAGTGCCGCTGAGCGTGCGGCCATTAATGCCCCCATGCAAGGCACCGCTGCTGATTTGATCAAAATGAGCATGGTCAAAATTCAACAGGTGCTTGATCAACAGCGTAAATCCACCCTCATCATCATGCAAGTGCACGACGAGTTGGTCTTTGAAGTGCCACTCGATGAGTGGGATTGGCTGCACGCGAGCATCCCTGGCTTGATGGCAGGAGTTGCCCAACTCAAGGTGCCGCTCTTGGCCGAGATGGGTCATGGCGCCAATTGGGACGAGGCCCACTGATGGACTCGAGTCTATTGGCATTGAAGACGTTGGCACCCGATATGGGATTGGGCCAACACGGTGCGGCCGCTCACACGCCAAGGCGGGCTTGAGATGCTACTTTTGAACATTGTCTTGGGCACCTTGCTTTGTGGCGTGGGCAGTGTCTTGTTGGCCTTTGTTTTTGCTCGTGCTTTGTGGAGTCGCTTTCAGCAGCATTTGCTCAGTTTGGCCGCTGGCGCGCTCTTGGCCACTGCTTTTTTACACCTCCTGCCCGAGGCCTTTGAATCCGAGGTGGGTGCGGCCAATTTGTTTTTGATTTTGCTCGTGGGTTTGATTTTCTTTTTTCTCTTGGACAAAGCTGAGCTCTGGCACCACGGTCATGAGCATGCCCATGGCCATAACCACACGCACGCGCACGCGCAAGAGCATGAGCATGAGCATGAGCATGAGGGTGATCATGCCAATCAATCTCTCGGGCACTTGGATGATCGACAAAGCCCTGAGCGTTCTTTTGCTGGGAGTTGGTCTGTCTTGCTCGGCGACAGCGTTCACGCCTTTGGCGATGGGGTCTTGGTGGCTGGGGCCTTTATCGTGAGCCCACAGCTTGGCTGGGTGGCAACCCTGGCGGTCTTGGCGCATGAAATCCCTCACCATATGGGGGACTTGGTGGTGCTGGTGCAAGGGGGCAATGCGCAATCCAAAGCGATCGTCAAGTTGGCGCTCTCGGGCTTTGTCACCTGTGTGGGGGGCTTGTTGGCTTTTTTGCTCTTAAGAGGCCATGAATCGTGGATGCCTTACTTGCTGTGCATTGCGTCAAGCAGTTATATTTATGTTGCTCTGGCCGATTTGATTCCCCAGCTGCAAAAGCGCTTGAGTTCAAGGCAAACGCTCATGCAAATCACTTGGCTCTTTGCCGGGATGGCCTTGGTGCAGTTGACCTTGTGGGCCATGAACTCGGTTTGAGAACGGCTTGGGCTCGAAGATGAAGAGTCGAGGGTGCGACGTTGAGCTCGCTGTTGAGCCACTTGGGGGTCTCCAAGCACCTGCGAAAAAATACGATTCCACTCGGGATCACAAGCGCCCAGGTGCTGCGAAATCGATCTTCGTCGTTCAAGCTCTTACAAAGTGTTGATTTGTTGACTAAACTCCGTCTATTTTTTTACCGAGAACAATGTGAATATGTTGAAAAAATTGAAAATGATGCGTGTGGGTTTGGGCCTAGCCCTGGGTATGGGCCTGGGCTTGGTCGTTGTCACGGGCTCTTGCGCTGCCGAATTGCCCTACTTGACCACCCAGCAGCTTGACATTATTCCTTTCATGCCAGCACCTGTGGCCAACGCCAGCGCAGAGGACAACGAGCAACAAGCGCAGGTGATTGCTGTGCAACGCGCTGCAAGCGAGCAAAGGATTGCATTGGCCAATCAAGATTCTGAAGAAACTGTTTTCGCAATGTTCTCTAGCGTGATGGGATCGAATTTCACAGCAGCCAACCTGCCACAGAGCACCAAAATTTTCGATCGCATTGGCGAGACCGAAGACGCCGTGGTGGATCCTGTGAAGAAATATTTTGGTCGTATTCGGCCTTATATGAATAACCCTGAAATCAAGCCCTTGGTCAAGCCGTCGACCAGCGGCTCTTACCCCTCGGGTCACACATCGAGATCAACGATGATGGCGATCATTTTGAGCAAAATGGTGCCTGAAAAGCGGGAAGCAATATTTACACGCGCTCATGACTATGCTCAAAGCCGCATCATCGGTGGCATGCACTATCCCCAAGACCTAGAAGCTGGGATGCGCGCTGGAAGTGCAATGGCTGCAACGTTGCTCGCGAGCCCCACCTTTATGGCCGATTTTGAAGTGTCGCGCGCAGAGATCCGCAAAGCACTGGGCTTGTAATGCCAACGGATTTGGTGCTTGCCAATCCGTTCTTGTTGGGAAGAGGATGCTCAATTCAACGTCAATGTGGACGCTTGGCTCGAGCCCGCTCTTTCCATCAATCCCATGGGGTGACCGAGCAGCTGGGTGCGACACTGCACGAACCCCATTTTTCATCCCGCATCATCCCGGGGGTATGACGATTTAGGCGCCAGACTTCTTTCGCAGTCGAATATTGAGCATTTCAACGCCCAATGAAAAGGCCATGGCAAAATAAATGTAGCCTTTGGGAATATGGTGCTCGAAACCCTCGGCAATGAGAACAACGCCAACCACAACCAAAAAGCTCAGTGCCAGCATTTTGATGGTGGGGTGGGCAGCTACAAATTCGCCAATGGCACGGGCAAACAGCATCATGAGTCCCACAGAGCTCACCACCGCGGCGATCATGATCTCCAAGTGCTCCACCATACCGACTGCAGTAATGATGGAGTCCAGCGAAAAAACGATGTCGATCACCATGATCTGAACAATCACAGACCAAAGCGTCTGCTTGGACTGGCTTGAATGGCCGTCTTCACCTCCCTCAAGGGCATGGTGAATCTCGGTTGTACTTTTCCAAATCAAGAATAAGCCACCCAACAGCAAAACCGCATCTCTGCCCGATACTTCGTGCCCCAGCAGGGTGAGCATGGGTTTCACGAGTCCCACGATCCAAGACAGCCCCAACAGCAATCCGATGCGCATGAACATCGCCATGTACAAGCCCGTGCGCCTGGCCGATTCACGCTGGTCGGCTGGCAGTTTGTCGACCAAAATGGAGATGAAGATGATGTTGTCAATGCCCAGCACCAACTCCAGTGCCGTGAGGGTGGCAAAGGCGATCCAAGCTTCAGGGGAGGTGAGCAGTTCCATGGATGACTCAATTCATGATCATGAGGGGGTTGCTGGCGATTGTGCCAAATGGGAGTTTCACACACGTATTCCGAGCGGTCGGTGAGGCTTTAACGGCTTGACTGGGTGTCTGCAGCCCCAGTCTCTTTCGGGGTGGATGTTTGCACGGGTAGGCCGGGTGTGCGCGACCACTCACTCCAACTCCCAGCATAAAGGGCGGTGCGCCCAAGACCGGCGAGCTCCATGGCCAAGATGTTGGGCACAGCGCTCACGCCCGAGCCGCAATGGTGAACCACCGTTAGGGGGTCTTGGCCTGCGAGCAAGGCCTCAAACTCGGCCCTG
>CAISQQ010000535.1 GCA_903887655.1 uncultured Burkholderiales bacterium | reverse complement strand
CCCGTGGTCAACCATGAAAAAGAAGCTCGCTTTGCCGCTCAAGTCATGCGCGAGATCGTGGGAGATGAGGCCGTCAACGAGCACTACACGCCCATCATGAGTGCTGAAGATTTTGCCCACATGCTCAAAGTGCGACCCGGCTGCTACGCCTTCATTGGCAACGGCAACGGCGAGCACCGATTGGCCGACCATGGTGCGGGCCCCTGTATTATTCACAACACCTCTTATGATTTCAATGACGAGATCATTCCTGTGGGGGCCAGTTATTTCGTGCGCTTGGTCGAGCGTTGGTTAAAGTAAAGGTAGATCCATCATGCAAAACTGTTCATTGAAATTTTTCGTTCGTCTTGCAGCCTGTGTGGGCTTCATGGGCCTGAGCGTGCTGAGCGCTCAAGGTGCTGAGAGGCTGATCAAAATCATCGTGCCTTTTGGACCCGGCGCGGTGCAAGACACCGTGGCCAGAACCTTCAGCAATGAGTTGGGCCAGGCCGTGGGGGCGACGGTCATCATTGAGAACCACGCGGGCGCTGGTGGCACCATTGGTACCCAGTTGGTGGCCAAGGCGGCCCCCGACGGCAACACCTTGCTCATGGCCGCCGCCTCGCAAACTTTGGCGGGTCACCTGTATGAGAAACTGCCTTACGACCCGGTCAAAGATTTCAGCACGGTCGCCTTGGTGGGCTATTCGGGCTATGTGATTGCAGCACCTTCTGGCTTGGGGGTGAAGGACTTCAAGGAGTACATGGCTTACATCAAGGCCAAGCCAGGCTTGTACAACTACGCGTCAGCCGGCAATGGCTCTGCATCCCATTTGGGGATGGCCTATGTGTTGTCGCGTGCGGGTTTACAAATGCAGCACATTCCGATGAAGGCCACAGGCGACGCGGTCAATGAAGTCTTGGCCAATCGGGTGCAAGGTGTCACGGGCGCCACCATTGGCTTGATTGGGTTTCGGCAAGATCCCAGGATCAAGCTCTTGGCCTACACCGGTGTGAAGCGCTCACAGTTTTTGCCTGAGCTCCCAACGGTGGCAGAAAGTGGCTTGCCAGGCTTTTCGTTTGACTCCTGGATGGGGCTGTTGGGTCCAGCCAATATGACCAAAGCGCAAAACGATCAAATCAACAATGCCATGATCAAGGTTTTGGCCGAGCCCGCCGTGCAAGATCGACTGCTTCGTTTGGGTCTGGAAATTCAAACGGCCAGCACGGAAGAGTTTGAGCGCATCTTGCGACAGGACTGGATCAACGCAGGGGCTATCGTCAAGGCCTCAGGCGCGAAGTTGGAGTGAGATGGCCTGGCTTCCAATCCATCCAAGAGCATCGCTTTGGGCTGCCATGTGATCGACTTGAGGGGTTGAATTGGCCGACCATGACCATGAAAATTTCTCCCTCATCTCTTGGTGAGACTCAAAAGGATGGAGTGAGTCATACTCAACGCGAGCCCGCGGCTCTGAGCCGAAGCTCGACAGGCTCGCTTGACCATGCCTGCAGATTGGGTGGCTCAACTCCT
>CAISQQ010000534.1 GCA_903887655.1 uncultured Burkholderiales bacterium | reverse complement strand
GAGTCTGGATCCATCCAGCAGATGATTCCAACAAGGTCATTGAAGAAATGGGGATTTTACTGGCGCCTTGGTTCGTGTGAGCATCAAGTGGTTTTCCAGTTGGGCACGCGTTTATCCACAAAGGCCTGAACGCCCTCCAAAGTGATGGGCTCCATCATGTTGCAGGCCATGGTCTGGCCAGCCCGCGCATAAGCTTGCTCCATGCTCAATTCCAATTGCTCATAAAAGAGTTTTTTTCCAAGGGAGATGGCCACTTTGGGTTTTTGAACAATGGACTGGGCCAAGGCGGCAACGGCTTCATCGATGGCGTTTGGTTCCACCACCTGATTGACCAAGCCTTTTTCCAAGGCGTCTTGGGCGCCAATGAAGCCCCCTGTCACGAGCATTTCGAAGGCGGCTTTGCGGCCGATGTTTCTCGACAAGGCCACACTGGGTGTTGAGCAAAAGAGTCCCAAATTCACCCCGCTCACAGCAAAACGGGCATGACTGGCCGCCACGGCAAGATCGCATTGGGCCACGAGTTGGCAGCCCGCTGCTGTCGCGATGCCCTCCACCTTGGCGATGACGGGAATGGACAGGGATTGAATTTGTCGCATCAACGAGCTGCACTGCTCAAAAAGTTGCTGGTGCTCGGCCAAGCTTTGATGGTTGAGCATTTGTTTGAGGTCGTGACCGGCACAAAAAGCTTTTCCTTTGGCGGCCAACACCAAGACGCGGGCTGATGGTTTGGACTCGATTTCTAAAAGCTGAGCACTCAGGTGGTCCATCATCTCTGTTGACAACGCATTGAAAGAGTCGGGTCGGTTGAGTGTCAGGGTGATCACGCCGGGGGAGGACTCGGCTTGGAGCACCCAGTTCGTCTCTTGGGTGTTTGAATGAGTCGGCTGGGTCTGTTGGACCTGCTGGGCCTGCTGGGCTTGATGTGTTTGATGAGATTGAGGCGTCATCGCGATGTTCCTTGGTGGAGGAGGTGAGCATGGTCCACTTTGATGCATCGGTCCATGACCGAAAGTAGGCCGCCGTCTTGAGCGCAGTGATGGGCCTCCAGATTGAGCACCCCCATTTGCTGCCAGAGAACACGAGCCCCAATAGCAACGGCCTGGGTGGCAATGGGCATCACGTCTTCAGTTCTTCTGAACACATCAACGATATCGATGTCGAATTCAATGTCGGTGAGCTCGGCGTAGCACTTTTCGCCCAAGATGAGGACGCCTTCTTTTGCGAAGCGGGGGTTCACGGGAATGATGCGGTAGCCGTGAGATTGCATGTACTGAGACACCGAGAAGCTGGGGCGACTGGTCTGGGCAGACAAGCCCACCACGGCAATGGTGCGACATTGGGTGAGAGCTTGGTGAATTTGATCGTTCGTGGCATTCAACATGTTGCTTATGGGTTGGGGGTGGATATCAAGCGCTGGGCTCAAGGTATTGGGTGGTGAACAAAAAAGGATTGACTTTGAAGGGCTCAGGCTTTTTCGTACAGGTTCTCGATGATCAAGCTTTTATTGGATGAAAGTCAGGGTGTTGAGGGATGGTCAAGTGGTTTGACCTTTGCAGAAAAAGCCCCTGATGCACCCCCAACAATCTCAAACGGCTCAGAAAAAACGGATCAACAGGCCCCCTCTTTATTGATGAAATCACAGCCATTGGCTATAGAGTAAACCCTCGCCTTGCCACCCCGAGAAAGTGGTTGTTGCGCAGTGGACGCAATGGGGTTGGATGCGTGTGGTGGCGACCTCTTCGAATGTTTTTTCGTGGGT
>CAISQQ010000533.1 GCA_903887655.1 uncultured Burkholderiales bacterium | reverse complement strand
TGACTTGGAAAATGTGGGGTATACCGCCAGACACCATACATTTTTCGAAATGTTGGGCAATTGGAGCTTTGGCGACTACTTTAAAAGAGACAGTTTGAAGTGGGCTTGGGAGCTGTTGACCGAGGTTTATGGTTTACCCAAGGATCGACTGTGGGCCACCGTTTATATCGATGACCAAGAAGCTTATGACATTTGGACCCAAGAGATTGGCTTACCAGCAGACAGAGTCGTGCGCATTGGCGACAACAAGGGCGCTCGGTATCAATCCGACAATTTTTGGATGATGGCCGATACTGGGCCTTGTGGACCTTGCTCTGAAATTTTTTACGATCACGGCCCAGATGTGCCTGGTGGTCCTCCTGGAAGCCCAGATGCCGATGGAGATCGCTATATTGAGATTTGGAACAATGTGTTCATGCAATTTGATATGCAAGCAGATGGCTCACTCAACCCATTGCCTGCACCTTGCGTGGACACAGGGATGGGACTGGAGCGCTTGGCGGCAATTTTGCAGCACGTGCACAGTAACTACGAGATCGATTTGTTTCAGGCATTGATCAAGGCCGCAGCTCGAGAAACGGGTTGCGTTGACTTGAGTCACAATTCCTTGAAAGTCATTGCCGACCATGTCCGTGCAACCGCTTTTTTGGTGAGTGATGGTGTGAACCCTGGCAACGAAGGGCGCGGCTACGTGCAGCGACGCATTATTCGACGCGCCATTCGTCACGGCTATAAATTGGGGCAAAAGACACCGTTCTTTCACCGATTGGTCAAGGATTTGGTGCAACTCATGGGCGAAGCCTACCCGGCGTTAAAGCTCAATCAAGAGCGCATCACCCAAGTTTTAAAGCAAGAAGAGGAGCGCTTCTTTGAGACCTTGGAAGTCGGTATGCACATCTTGGAAGAGGCCTTGACTGGTGGGCGCAACACGCTCTCTGGTGAGGTCGCTTTTAAATTGCACGATACCTATGGTTTCCCGATGGATTTGAGTGCGGATGTCTGTCGAGAAAAGGGTGTGGCCTTGGATGAGGCGGGCTTTAACGCAGCCATGGAGAAACAAAAAGCGCAAGCTCGAGCCGCTGGTAAATTCAAAATGGACAAAGCGCTCGAATACCAAGGTGAGCCCAATGAATTTATTGGGTATGAATCGCTTCAATCAGAAACACAAGTGTTGGGTTTGTATGTCAACGCTCAAAGCGTCGATGTTGTAACTCAGGGGCAAGAGGCCAGTGTTGTCTTGGCGCGCACGCCTTTTTATGCCGAGAGTGGCGGACAAGTGGGAGACCAAGGGACTTTGACCGCGACAGGTTTGATTTTTGAGGTTCACGATACTCAGAAAATCAAAGCCGATGTGTATGTCCATTTGGGCGTTTTAAAGCAAGGCACACTTCACCTGCACGACACGATTCAAGCCCAGGTCAATGGGCATCTTCGTGCTGCAACTCAAAGGCATCACTCGGCGACTCACTTGATGCATTTTGCTTTGCGAAAGATTTTGGGCAACAACGTGCAGCAAAAAGGCTCTTTGGTGACGCCCGAGAAAACCAGGTTTGATTTTGCCCACGACCGACCCGTGAGTCTTGAGCAGTTACAAGCCATTGAGGACTGTGTGAACGAGCAAATTTTGTCCAATCAAAGCACCCAATGCGACTTGATGACCCTCGAAGACGCGTC
>CAISQQ010000532.1 GCA_903887655.1 uncultured Burkholderiales bacterium | reverse complement strand
GTATTTTGGCCTCGGTGCTTACGGCGCTGCTTTGATCACCCTCAAGCTGCATTGGTCCATGGAATGGGCCTTGCTCATGGCCCCCGTGCTGAGCGCTGCCGTCGCAGCGCTTGTGGGTTGGTTTTGTGTGCAACTCTCGGGCATCTATTTGGCCATGCTCACCTTGGCCTTTGCCCAAATTGTCTGGTCCATTGGGTTTCAGTGGGATGACATCACTGGTGGGAGCAATGGATTGAGCGGGATCTGGCCGAGTGCAACTTGGGCGAGCAAAGAAGACTTTTATCGACTCACCTTGGCACTGGTCGCTGGGTCACTTTGGATCTTGTACCGTTTGGCCCATTCTCCCTTGGGTTACGCTTTGCGCGCTTCACGGGACTCGAGCCTTCGAGCACAGGCTTTGGGGATGGATGTCAAACGCCTACAGCTAACAGGATTTGTGATCGCAGCGGTTTTTGCGGGCTTGGCCGGAGCGCTGTTTGCGTTTTCCAAGGGCAGCATTTCACCCGATGTGCTTGGGATTTCAAAGTCGGTGGACGCCTTGGTCATGGTTCTCCTGGGCGGGCTAGAGCTCTCACTGGGACCCGCCGTTGGGGCCTTGATCTACACCACTTTGGGGGATCACTTGCAAAGGGCTACGCCCTATTGGCAAGCGATGCTGGGGTTCTTGATCCTGCTCTTGGTTCTGTTGCGCCCCCAAGGTTTGGCGGGTTGGTGGAGTGCACGCGCGTCTACTCCAATGTCGAACGAGCCACCGAGGTCTCGCCCATGACGACGGCACCGACCCCACTGGCGAAACCACTGCTTCGTGTGAGAGGCTTGGCCAAGCGTTTTGGAGGAAACGTGGCGCTTGCAGGCATTGACTTTGATCTCGCCCCGGGTGAAATATTGGCCTTGATTGGCCCCAATGGAGCGGGTAAATCCACCACATTCAATGCGCTCAATGGTCAATTGCTGGCCGATGCGGGCACCGTGGAGTTGTCCGGCCAAAGCCTACTGGGCCTAAGCCCCCAAGCCATTTGGGCCCTGGGGGTTGCTCGCACCTTTCAAGTGGCACAGACCTTTGCGTCGATGACCTTGCTGGAGAACGTGCAAATGGCCTTGCTGAGCGCCAAGTCTGGGCTGTTTCAAGCCTGGGAGTCGGTCCACACGATGGATACGCTTGAAGCCCACGACTTGTTGAGACAAGTGGGGCTTGATGAATTGTCCGATCAAGTCGCCAAGAACTTGGCTTATGGCGATGTCAAGAGACTGGAATTGGCCATGGCTTTGGCGAGCAAACCGCGCTTGCTGCTCATGGACGAGCCCACCGCGGGCATGTCCGCGTCCGAGCGTCTTGTCTTGATGGGTTTGATACGGGACTTGACCCATCAACCCCAAGACCCTTCTCGAGCGGCCTTGTCGGTTTTGTTCACCGAGCACAGCATGGATGTCGTGTTTGGTTTTGCCGACCGCATTTTGGTGTTGTCTTCCGGGCAAATCATTGCCCAAGGCAGCCCCAGTGAGATTGCTCAAAACCCCTTGGTTCAACAAAGCTATTTGGGAGCCTCCTTTCAATACCCCAACGCGCGCCCCCGAGCTTGAACACCATGACACGACCACCCCTTCTTTGCTGCCGTGACTTGTGCGCTTGGTATGGCGGTGCGCAAATATTATTCAATCTCAATTTCAGCATTGCCGCGGGTGAAGTGGTGGCCTTGATGGGTCGGCACGGTGCGGGCAAATCCACGACGCTCAAATCCATCATGGACATGGGCCCCAGGCACACAGGTCGCATTGAATTGTTGGGACAAGACGTCTCCCACTTACCCAGTCATGCGCTGGCGCAATTGGGCCTGGCCTATGTCCCCGAGGAGCGGCGAATCTTTAGCGATTTGACAGTCTTGGAGAACTTGAGTGTTGGGCGACAAGCCGCACGCGGCATGCCCCATCAGACCCTCAGCACTGAGCGCCAAGCGCCTCAGCACCCGCCCCAACAAGCCCCAAGAGGCCCCCTGCAATGGGATACCGAGGCCATCTTTGACTTGTTTCCGGCATTGGCGGCCAAGCCCAAGTTCAGAGGTTCGATGCTCAGTGGCGGGGAGCAACAAATGCTGAGCGTAGCGCGCGCGTTGATGGGCAACCCGCTGCTGTTGCTGCTCGATGAACCCTCGGAAGGCATGGCGCCCATGGTGGTCGAGCAGATGGCGCAAATGATCTTGAAAGTTAAATCAATGGGGGTGGGCGTTTTATTGTGCGAGCAAAATACCGATTTTGCACAGCGTGTCGCTGACGCCAACTTTGTTCTGGATCAAGGCGCCATGGGTGGCTTTTGAGACCCTGGGACTGACGCCCACGAGGACTCAGTGGCACCACTTTAAATGATGGACACTCAACGAGGGGCGACACGGCATCCCCATCACTGGAAGGTGTTTTGACGGAGTTCAATGGAAACTACTGAGTTCGAACTATAAAATTAAGCACACCGATTGTCTATACTTGTAGCGTTGACCAAGGTTCAAGCGCAGCGTATTTTTGCGGTGCACTTTTTTAGGGGATGGGTGACATGGCTGGGCCAAAGATTGCAATTGTCGGTGCAGGGATTGGAGGACTAGCGACTGCAGCGGCCTTGTTGCAAGCGAATTTTTCCGTGACTGTTTTTGAGCAAGCCCGTCATTTTTCACGAGTTGGTGCTGGCATCAATCTCACCCCCAACTCCATCAAAGCATTGGACGGTTTGGGCCTGGGTCAAGCCGTCTGCGCGCTTGGATTTCAAGCCCAGCACAGAGTGAGTCGTTTATGGGATACGGGTGAGGTCACCTCGAACTTGAGTTTGAATGAGGGCGGCTTGCACAAATACGGCGCACCTCAAGTGACCATTCACCGGGCTGAATTGTTGACGATTTTGGAGCAATCCGTGGACGCTGCTTGCATTCAATTCAATAAGAAGTTGA
This sequence comes from uncultured Burkholderiales bacterium, assembly GCA_903887655.1. Taxonomy (GTDB): domain Bacteria; phylum Pseudomonadota; class Gammaproteobacteria; order Burkholderiales; family Burkholderiaceae_C; genus Limnohabitans. The sequence goes on along the minus strand of CAISQQ010000532.1, from coordinate 307 downwards.
TGCGTTTGCAGCAAGACCCATCGGGCGTCGTTCTTGAGTTTAGCGATGGTCACCAAGAACGATTTGACGCCGTCATCGGTGCCGATGGCATTCACTCTTGTGTTCGAGAGCAAATCGCAGGCGGCGAAAGTCCCGAATTCTCAGGCATGGTTGCCTTCAGATCGGTGATTGATGTCAAGCGCTTACCCAAACGCGATTACCGGGCCTTGACCAAATGGTGGGGACCTCATTCAACCAGTCAGTTGTTCACTTTTTTAATTGATGAAAAAGAAAGTGAACTCTTTGTTTTTGCGACGGCTGCCTTGCC
>CAISQQ010000531.1 GCA_903887655.1 uncultured Burkholderiales bacterium | reverse complement strand
ATGACTGCCCCTGCCCCGACCCAATGGATGTGTTTGATTTGTGGCTGGATTTATGATGCCACCTTGGGCTCTCCCGAAGACGGTATCGCCCCGGGGACAGCCTGGAACGATGTGCCCATGAATTGGACTTGCCCCGAGTGTGGTGCTCGAAAAGAAGACTTTGAAATGGTGCCGCTTTGAGCGTGAGCTTTTGGTCAGCCCCATCACTGGGTTTTTTGGCTTTTCACCACACCGTAGCGCCACAAAGTTTTGTTGCGGGCGCTCGCGTGATCGACGATGGGCAAGGGGTAGTCTTTGCCCAGCACTGAGGTGCTGGGGCCCCCTTTCTTTTGCGCATAGATCCAAGGCGCGTGCAAGGCCTCATCGGGCCAGTCGGCGAGTTCAGGCACATAGCGGCGGATGAATTTGCCTTGGGGGTCAAATTTCTCGCTTTGGGTGATGGGGTTGAAGATGCGAAAGTAAGGCTGCGCATCACAGCCGCTCGAGCTCGCCCACTGCCAGCCGCCGTTGTTGGCGGCCAGATCAAAGTCGTTCAAATGCTGGGCGAAATAGGCCTCGCCGCGGCGCCAATCAAGCCCCAAGTCTTTCACCAAAAATGAGGCCGTGACCATGCGCAAGCGGTTGTGCATGTAGCCCGTTTGATTGAGTTGGCGCATGGCCGCATCCACCAAGGGGTAACCGGTCTGGCCCGCGCACCAAGCGGCCAAGAGTTGGTTGGCGGCGTCGCCGGTTTCCCACTCGATGCGGTCGTAGTCGGGCTTGAAGGCCTGGGTCACCACCCGTGGGTGGTGGTGCATGATCTGGTGGTAAAAGTCTCGCCAGATGAGCTCACTGAGCCACACCGCTGAGCCCTCACAGTCGCCTGCGCTTTGGGCATGGGCGTGCCTGACCAACTCCCGGATGGACAAGGTGCCAAAGCGCAGGTGAACACTGAGGTAGCTCGCGCCTTTGATGGCCGGGTAGTCGCGTGCTGCTTTGTAGTTGGGCATTCGATGTTGGAAGTCGAGCCACAACTTTTGCGCGCCAGCCGCGCCGGCTTGAAGTCCCAAACTTGCCCAATTGGTGGCTTCAAAGCCGATGTCCTTGAGGCTGGGTAGGGCGGGCGCTGAGTGGGGGCGCGGTGCCCAGCGCTCTGGGTGGGCGCTCGAGCCTTGGTCTTGGGCGTCGCTTGGTGTGAAGCGTTTGAGCCAGGCATTTTTATAAGGCGTGAACACCATGAAGGGCGACCCCGATAGGCTCAAGACCTCGCTTCTTTCAAAAATCACATGGTCTTTGAAGGTGTGAAATGCAATGCCCTCCAGCGCCAAGGCGTCTCTCACGCTCGCGTCGCGCGCGAGGCTATAGGGCTCATCGTCGTGGTTGGCGTAGACGGCCTGAACGCGCAAGGCGCGCGCCCATTTGAGAACGCTCTCAAGCGCGTTGGCGTGCTCCACAATCAGGCCTGCCCCTGGCATGGGGGAGGTGCTGCGGATGTCTTGGTCAAGAGCTGCCAAGCTCTCGACAATGAACTCGACGCGTCGATCGGCTCGGGGCAGAGGCGCCAAAATGGCTCGATCCAAGACAAACAAGCCGTGCACGTGCTGGCATTGCGCCATGGCCTGGGCCAAGGCCCGGTTGTCTTGAAGCCTCAAGTCGCGCCTGAACCACATCAAGCCGCTTTGCAATGGGGGAGGGGATGAATTTGCCAAAACAGACCTTTGCTAAAATGCTGGCATGACTACACCAGACTCACTCGACATGCCCATCAATTTGACGCATCACTTTTTGATTGCCATGCCCAGTTTGATGGATGATACCTTCTCCAAAAGCGTGGTCTACATGTGCGAGCACAGTGAGCGTGGTGCGCTGGGGCTGGTGATCAACAAACCCAGCGCCATGAGCATGAAGGCCTTGTTTGAGAAAGTCGATCTGCCTCTGGGGCGCGAAGACTTGAGTGCGACGCCGGTGTTTCAAGGCGGGCCCGTGCACACCGAGCGTGGCTTTGTGTTGCACGAAGCCTTGCACTCCGACAGTTGGGTGTCGACGAGCGAGACCTCGCCCTCAAGCCCAAGCTTAAGCCCGAGCCCGAGCTCACCTTCTGGCGAGCCAGACGCGACGCTCAGAGACCATGCAGCCCCCCCACTCGATGCCGAAGAACCCGACGAAACGCCGCTGCAGACGTCCATTTACGCCAGCACCCTCACCATTCCAGGGGGACTTGAGATGACCACCTCGCGCGATGTGCTCGAGGCCTTGTCCACCGGTGCAGGCCCCAAGCGGGTGTTGATATCGCTCGGTTATGCGGCGTGGGCACAAGGTCAGCTCGAGTCGGAGATTGCCGAGAACTCATGGCTCACGGTGGATGCCGACCCGGCGGTGATTTTTGACACCCCCATTGAGAAGCGCTACGACAAGGCGCTCTCGCTCTTGGGTCTGGAGTCTTGGATGATTTCGCCAGGGGCAGGACATGCTTAGCGTGGTGCACACCACCCAGAGGGCGCTCCGTGTCTGACCTCGGGGCTGCCCCCAAGACGCTGGCAGACACGCCCGCGCGAGGTGTTCTAAGCAGTGCTCAGCATTGGTCTGATGAGAGCAGTTTTTTGGCCTTGGACTTGGGCCGTAAATCCTCCGGTGTGGCCTATGGCAGTTTGCGCCTGGCCAGCCCCCAAGCGGTGGGGGTGGTCAAGCACAAGGTGGGTTTTGCGATCGAGCCCTTTGCCGCCTTCATCCAGGAGTGGTCCCCCACGGCCTTGGTGGTGGGGGTGCCCTATCACCCTGACGGGCAGGCTCACGAGAACACCCGTTTTGCCAAGCGCGTTGCGCGTGAACTGCGCGCTCGCTTTGGGTTGGCGGTCTTGGAGGTCGATGAGCGCTACAGCACCACCCAGGCGCTCAGTGAAGGAGCCCAGCCTCACAACGTGGATGCGCTCTCGGCTTGTGTCATACTGAATCAGTTTTTTGAACAACTGCGCCAAGACGCTGCCCGCTCTGTCGTCGATGCGGCGCTCGAACACGACCAGGCCAGTTCTGTTACCCCGACCAGTGCAGCGCAGTCCACGGGTCCAGGCCGTTCAACCCGTTTTTTAAGTCACGAAAGCTAGCACCATGTCCACTGGCCCTTTGTCCTTGAACGCCGAGGCGCTTTACCTCGATTTGAAAGAAGGCGTGAGGGCACTCCTCACCGAGAGCACCCATTTGGTCGGCATCACCTCGGGAGGCGCGTGGCTGGCCGAGCGGCTTCAGGTGGACCTCGCGCTCTTGCGCGAATGTGGGGTGATCACGTCCTCCCTGCACCGAGACGATTACGAGGAGCGTGGGCTCTCTTCGGGCGCGGCCACTGTCTTGCCCTTCGAGGTCGATGGTGCTGATCTGTTGCTCATTGACGATGTGCTCTTTACGGGTCGCACCATCCGCGCTGTGCTCAACGAGCTGTATGACTATGGCCGACCGGCTCGGGTGCGCTTGGCCGTGTTGGTGGACCGTGCTGGGCGAGAGTTGCCCATCCAAGCCGACTTTGCGGCGGCGCGCTTGAGTTTGGCCAAGACCCAAACCTTGGCGCTGGCGCGGGGAGCCGATCTGGCGTTTCACTTTTCATTGGAGAACTGATTTGCTCTACAAACGCAATCCGCAACTCAATGCCCACGGCGAACTCATCCATTTGCTCTCGACCGAGGGCTTGGGCAAAGACATCTTGACCCATGTGCTCGATACGGCCAAACGCTTTGTCGCGGTGAGTGACCGGGAGGTGAAGAAAGTCCCACTCCTTCGCGGCAAGAGTGTGTTCAATCTTTTTTTTGAAAACAGCACCCGCACGCGCACCACGTTTGAGATTGCCGCCAAGCGACTGAGTGCCGATGTGATCAATTTGGACATTGGCCGCTCCTCCACCGCCAAGGGCGAGTCGCTCCTGGACACCATCTCCAACTTGAGCGCCATGGCGGCCGATATTTTTGTGGTGAGGCACTCCGAGTCAGGGGCTCCTTACCTCATTGCCCAACACGTGGCCCCCCATGTGCACGTGATCAATGCGGGAGATGGCCGTCATGCCCACCCCACGCAAGGCCTCTTGGACATGTTCACCATTCGGCACTACAAGGGCGACTTCACCCAACTGCGTGTTGCCATTGTGGGCGATGTGCTGCACTCGAGAGTGGCGCGCTCGGACATCCACGCGCTCAGCGCACTCGGCTGCCCCGATGTTCGGGTGGTGGGCCCCAAAACCTTGGTGCCCGAGGACTTGCGCCACCTCGGTGTGCGGGTCTTTCACAATCTGCGTGAGGGCATTCAAGACTGCGATGTGGTCATTGCGCTCAGGCTTCAAAACGAACGCATGAGTGGCGCTTTGCTCCCCTCGAGCCACGAGTACTTCAAGGCCTTTGGCCTCACGCCCGAGCGGCTTGAAGCGGCCAGTCCCAGCGCCATCGTGATGCATCCGGGCCCGATCAACCGCGGGGTCGAGATCGACTCCGCCGTGGCCGACGGCGCTCAAAGTGTCATCTTGCCGCAGGTGACCTTTGGCATTGCTGTTCGCATGGCGGTGATGTCCATTGTGGCGGGCAATGAAGGCCAAGCTTAAGAGAAAGAATCAGCGCATGAACACCACCGTCATCACCAACGCCCGTGTCATTGACCCCCACAGTGGTCTGGATAACATTGCCGATGTGGCCATCCAAGGCGCACACATCGTCCACCTCGGGGACATCCCCGCCCAGTGGTTGGCCACCCAGCACCAAGGAGAGAGCATCAACGCGCAGGGCTTGTGGCTGCTCCCGGGCTTGGTCGACTTGAGCGCTCGTGTGAAAGAGCCCGGCTTTGAGCACGAGGGCATGCTCGCGTCTGAGCTTCGCGCAGCCGTGGCCGGTGGCGTCACCAGCTTGGTGTGCCCCCCCGACAGCGAGCCCGTTCTTGATGAGCCTGGCTTGGTGGAGATGCTTCGCCACCGGGCCCAACAATTGAAGCTGGCCAAGCTCTTTCCCTTGGGCGCGCTCACCAAAGGGCTCATGGGCGAGACGTTGACCGAAATGGGTGCCTTGACCCAAGCCGGCTGTGTGGGCTTTGGCCAAGCCGAGGTGTGTTTGAAAGACACCCATGTGTTGCAGCGAGCCCTCACCTATGCGAGCACTTTTGGCTTTCAAGTGCACCTGCACCCCCAAGACCCTTATTTGAGTCGAGGCGTCGCGGCAAGCGGTCCCTTGGCGTTGCGCATGGGACTCTCGAGCGTGCCGGTCGCCTCCGAGACCATTGCGATCGAGACGGTGCTCGCTTTGATGAGAAGTTCGGGCGCGCGCGTGCACCTCTCGCGCTTGTCCTCGAGTGCGGGCGTGGCCTTGGTGCGGCGTGCCAAGGAGGAAGGCTTGGCCCTCACGTGTGATGTGAGCATGAACTCCTTGCACTTGAGCGAGGTGGACATGGGTTACTTTGATTCGCGCGCAAGACTCATCCCGCCACTGCGCCAAGCGCGTGACCGCGACGCCTTGCGCGAGGCCTTGGCCAGTGGTGTGATCGATGCGCTGGTCTCGGACCACAACCCCGTGGCCGGGGACATGAAGGTCTTGCCCTTTGCCCAGGCCGAGCCCGGGGCGAGTGGCATCGAGTTGCTGCTGAGTTTGACTTGCAAATGGATCTTGGAGATGGGGCTTGAGGTCGTGCAAGGACTGCGCGTGGTGACGGCCAATCCGGGAGGAATTTTGTCGCAAGGTCTTGGTGAGCACGAGCCCCATCCCGATGCACCGACCCTGGGGCGTTTGTGTGTGGGTGGCCAAGCCGATTTTTGTTTGTTCGATCCCCACGAGGTCTGGCGTGTGGATGCACACTCACTCTTGAGCCAAGGCAAGCACACGCCCTTTGATTTCGAGATGAATGGCTCGGCCATGATGGGGCGGGTCCAATCCACTTGGGTCGGTGGCGAGCAGGTGTTTGCCAGGGGCTGATATGACACTCCCTTTTGGGCTGGAGTCGAGTCGACTCGTCAAGTTGATCCGACTGCTGGCCTTGCTGGCGGTGGGCTATGTCCAAGTTCGCTGGCAGTGGGAGCGCTTGGATGCGCAGGAGCGCGAACAGGCGGTGCAGCACTGGGCGCGTCGGGCCTTGAGGGTCTTTGGCGTGGACCTTGAGGTGCAAGGGCCACTGAGCTCGCTGGGTCCCGTGTTGATGGTCTCCAATCACCTGTCTTGGTTGGATATTTTGGTGTACTTGGGGCTGGGCCCGGTGCGCTTTGTCTCCAAGTCCGAGGTCGCCGCTTGGCCCTTGGTGGGCCGCTATGCGCAGGCTTGTCGCACCCTGTTCATCGAGAGGCGCTCGCGCCGCGACGTCAGCCGCATGGTGAGCTTACTCGCACAGTCCTTGGCGGGGGGCGACGCGGTGATGATTTTTCCGGAAGGCACCACGAGTCTTGGCGATGCGGTGTTGCCCTTTCATGCCAATTTGCTCCAAGCGGCCCTTCAAAGTGGCGCGCCCGTTCAAGCCTTGGCCTTGAGCTATCGCCTCAAGGCAACGCAATCGCTCACCACCACGCCTTGCTTTGTAGGGGATCAGACCTTGGTGGCATCCATTTGGGCGATTTTGGGGCTTGGGCCCACGGTGGCCCAGATCAGCTGCGCGCCGCAGGTGGCGCCCGAGTCACTGGGGCGTGAGCGACGGGCCTTGGCGCACGCTTTGCATGACGAGGTGGCGCGCTTGCATTCAGCATTGATCAGCCGCGCTTGAGGTTTTT
>CAISQQ010000530.1 GCA_903887655.1 uncultured Burkholderiales bacterium | reverse complement strand
TGTATTGTCCAATTCCTCCATCTTTTCCGAGACACGCCGGCTCAATGGCCTGGGTGGGCAACGCTCGGGCAAAAGACTGAAAAGGAGCTCTAAAATGGCCTGAATGAGCATCGCTGGGAAGCGAGGTTCAAGCCGTTTGCAAACGCCTCCTTGAGTTCAACCCCCACCTTACCCACGAAAGCATCAGCCATGGCCATTCAAGTCAGAAGAGTTGTCACCGGACACGATGACAAAGGACACGCCCGAGTAGAAATCGATGAAATTGCCCACAATGTCATTTCACCACGCGCAGGTCACTCGTCAACGGTGGTGTGGTCGACCCAGGGCTTTCCGGTCGACAACGATGGGTTTGAAGACCCCACCCAAACTGCCTTTAAAAGCACGGTGGACAATGGCACGGTTTTTCGAGTGGTGCGCTACGAGCCCGGTGTGGCCCCCAGAAACCACCGCACCGACTCGATCGATTACGCGGTGGTGATCACCGGCGAGATCCACATGGAGCTCGACAACGGTGTGGTCTGCGTTCTCAAGGCGGGTGACGTGCTCGTTCAGCGCGGCACTATCCACAATTGGGTCAACCGAGGACCCGAGGTCTGCATCATCGCCTTTGTATTGATCTGCGCCAAGCCTGTCAAGATCGAAGGCCAGAGTTTGACCGCTGTGAATTAGTGGGCGCAAGTGACTGCCATGAACCCTTTGTCTCATCGTGATCTCAAGCCCTTTGCGCTCTCGCTCTTCCTCAACCGGGTGAATCTCGCCGCTGGTGGCTCAGAAAGGACTCCATGAAAGCCGTCTGGTGGCCACTCGCGCTCAAAGCTGGGGCTTGTCTGGCCACTGTGGTCCTCGTGGCTTTTCAAGTGACAAGACTCGCCCATGCCCAAAACGCCAATGAGATGTACAAAGACACGGGCAATGACCGGCGTCGCTATGAAGCCATTCAGCAACAAAACAAAGAGATCATCCAAGGGGTTTTCTACCAAGCGCTTCAAAATGGGCAGCTCTGGCGATGTGACAACAACGTCTATTTGTTTTTTGATGGACGCGTCTTTGTCGGCTCCAAGGACGACACGAGCGACATGGGCAAAGAGCCCTACAACATTGTTGGCAGCTACTTGAGAAACAATGAGTTCATCACGTTTGTATTTCCTGCCCTGCCCTACGAAAACACGTTTGAGCTCAACACCCTGACGCACGACTTGTTCACATTCAAATCCACCACCAACAAAATCACCAAGACCACTTGCAAAACCATCGAGCGCCTCAAAAAGTGACCCCGTGGATCTGGGGGTGAGCCTTTGAACACATGAATATTTCTGCCCCCAGTTGACCCTCATTGGGTATTCCAATGTTCTCAAAATTTCCCCTTTTACACCATGATCCAACCACAGCGCCCTTTCTCCATGCTCAAAGCGATCGTTTCTTTTTTGATCCTACTGGCTTTGGGGATGGCTTTGGGAGTGGTTTTGGGCCCTCAAAATTCGATGGGACCGGCGCTGCCCACCCCCAGGGCGGCTCTGGCAAAAGATCCTCTGGAGTTGGAGGCCTGGCTCAAAGACAGTGAAGCGCGTGTTGCGCACTTGAGGGTCGGCACAGAAAAGGAGATTGTCTGGGCATCGGCGCAACACACACGAACAGCGTGGTCGGTGGTCTACATCCATGGGTTTTCAGCCACCAAATTAGAAACCGCCCCACTCACAAGCGAATTGGCCAAGGCACTCCATGCCAATGCCTTTTACACGCGGCTGACAGGTCACGGTCAAGCGTCTGCTGACTTGGGGCAGGCCCGCGTTCAAGACTGGATGGCCGATGTCAATGAAGCGGTTGCAATCGGCCACCAATTGGGTGACCGTGTCTTGGTGATCAGTTGCTCGACAGGCTCCACATTGGCGACTTGGTTTGGCATGAGCGAACACGCCAACGATGTCGCAGCCCATGTCTTCATCTCCCCCAACTTCGGCCCCAAGGACAAGCGTGCCGAAATGATCAACTGGCCCTGGGGTCAACAAATCGCTTTCGCCATTCAAGGCCCAACCCGGGGACAACTGTCTGCTGATCCGCGACAAAACCAAGCTTGGACCACGGTTTACCCCACCCAGGCCTTGTTTCCGATGATGGCCTTGACCCGAAAGGTCAGAGACAGTGACTTGTCCCAATTCCAACAACCTGTGCTCGTTTTTTACAGCCAGAAAGACCACGTGGTGGATCCCGTCTTGATCCAACAAGCCTTCAAAGCCTTGGGCAGCAAGACCAAAGAGCTCTTTGAGGTGGT
>CAISQQ010000529.1 GCA_903887655.1 uncultured Burkholderiales bacterium | reverse complement strand
GAAAGGATGAAAGTCAAGGGCTTGTCATAGAACCGTGTGTATTCAAGCGGTTTGTCTGAAAAAACAACCGTCAATAAACGATGAAATTTCATACGTTGAGCTCAGAAATAACTTGGAGTTAACCCGTGGAAAAGATATTTTTATTTTGCGCCTTCAGTTCAAGTTCAAGCAAGGACTTTTGCCTACAATGTCGTCATGTTTGTACATTTAAGACTTCACACAGAATTCTCGGTGGTCGATAGCACCAATCGCATTGAGACGCTGGTCAATATTGCGAAAAAAGACAGTCAACCTGCTTTGGCCATCACGGATTTGAACAATCTGTTTGGTGCCATCAAGTTTTACAAAGAAGCACGGGCCAACGGCGTTAAACCGATTCTGGGTGCAGAGGTGATGTTGGAGCCGCCTGGGCTCGATCAGGGCAGCAACAGCCGTGTGATTTTGTTGGTACAAAATCAGCTGGGTTATTTGAATTTGTGTGAGCTCATCACCCGGTCTTGGACGCAAAATGTGCAGCGGGAAAGCGCCTTGCTCAAATGGACTTGGCTCGAAGAGCTCAATGAAGGCTTGATCATGCTCTCGGGAGCACAAGCCGGACCGGTTGGGCAGGCCTTGGTTCAAAAGGACGCGACCCGTGCCTCAGAGTTGGCCTTGCGTTTGGCGGGTCTCTTTCCTCACCGTTTTTACCTGGAGCTGCAACGCGCGGGTCGTCCAGATGATGAGCGCCATGTGGCGGCGGCGGTCGATTTGGCGCACAGCCTGAAGTTGCCAGTGGTGGCCACCCATCCCATACAGTTCACACTCGAAGACGATTACGATGCTCATGAGGCGCGTGTTTGTATTGCCGAGGGTGAGATATTGGCCAACCCCAAGCGAGTGAGGAAATTCACGCGAGAGCAGTATTTCCTTGGCGCCTCCCAAATGCAGGACAAGTTCGCCGATGTGCCCAGCGCGGTTGCCAACACACTTGAGATTGCCAAGCGCTGCAGCATCAATTTGACCTTGGGCAAGCCCCAACTACCTGACTACCCCACGCCCGAGCTCGACGGCCAGCGCATGCCCATCGCGGAATACTTCAAGGTCGCTTCTCGTGAAGGACTTCAGGCTCGGCTTCAGGTCCTCTACCCCAACGTGGAAGAGCGCGCACGCTTTCAAGAAGCCTATGACGAGCGCCTTGAGTTTGAGATCAACACGATTTTGAAGATGGGTTTTCCCGGTTACTTTTTGATCGTGAGTGACTTTATTCAGTGGGCCAAATCAAACGGCTGCCCAGTGGGCCCAGGACGCGGGTCTGGTGCTGGCTCCTTGGTGGCCTACTCGCTCAAAATTACCGACTTGGACCCTTTGCGGTACAAATTGCTTTTCGAGCGATTTTTGAACCCGGAGCGGGTGTCCATGCCTGACTTTGATATTGATTTTTGCCAAGCCAATCGAGACCGGGTGATTGATTATGTCAAGCAAAAATATGGCTTCAATGCGGTGAGTCAAATTGTGACCTTTGGCACCATGGGCGCGCGTGCCGCCATCCGCGACGTTGGGCGTGTCATGGACATGAGCTATACCTTTTGCGATGGCTTGTCGGGTCTGATTCCCAATAAACCCGGTCAGCACATCACCATTGCTGGCGCGATGGAGCAAGTACCGCAATTGGCCGAGCGTTTTGCCCGGGAGGAGGATGTCAAGACCTTGCTCTCCATGGCCCAACGCGTTGAGGGTTTGTCTCGCAATGTGGGGATGCATGCCGGTGGTGTGTTGATTGCCCCGGGCAAACTCACGGATTTTTGCCCTCTCTATCAGCAGCCTGGTAGCGAATCGGCGGTCAGTCAATTTGACAAAGACGATGTCGAGGCCGCCGGTTTGGTCAAATTTGACTTCTTGGGATTGGCCACGCTCACCATTCTCCAAATTGCCCAAGATTTGATTGTGCGCCGACACCCCTGTCAAGAAGATTTCTCATACGAAAACATTGACTTGAACGACCTCCCAACCTTCCAGTTGTTTCAAGAAG
>CAISQQ010000528.1 GCA_903887655.1 uncultured Burkholderiales bacterium | reverse complement strand
GGGGACTGGACACATTGACTTGATTTTTTGGAAAACCCCATGACTGTTGTTCGTACCCGCTTTGCACCTTCTCCCACTGGATTTATCCATTTGGGCAACATTCGCTCGGCACTCTACCCTTGGGCCTATGCCAAATCTCAGGGCGGGCAGTTCATCTTGCGCATAGAAGACACCGATGTGGAGCGCTCCAGCCAAGAGGCGGTGGATGTGATTTTGCAAGGCATGCGTTGGCTCGGACTCGAGCCCGATGAGGGGCCGTTTTATCAGATGCAGAGGATGGAGCGCTACCGTGAGGTCTTGGCCCAGCTGATCGAGAAAGAAGCGGTCTACCCGTGTTACATGAGTGTTCAAGCGCTCGACGCCTTGCGAGAGGCGCAATTGAAAGCGAAAGAAAAGCCCCGCTACGACGGCACTTGGCGTCCTGAGCCCGGTAAAGTATTGCCCCCAGTGCCCGAAGGCGTGAAGCCGGTGTTGCGCTTTAAAAACCCATTGGGTGGGGTGGTGAGTTGGGATGACAAGGTCAAAGGCACGATTGAGATTGCCAACGCTGAGCTCGATGACTTGGTGATTGCCCGGCCTGACGGGACGCCCACCTACAATTTCTGCGTGGTGGTGGACGACATCGACATGAAGATCACCCACGTGATTCGCGGCGACGATCACGTCAACAACACCCCAAGACAGATCAATATTTTTAAAGCCCTTGGTGTGCAGCCCCCGGTCTATGCCCATTTGCCCACGGTGCTCAACGAACAAGGCGAAAAGCTCAGCAAAAGAAATGGCGCCAAAGCGGTCACGCAGTATGAGGCGGAGGGGTATTTGCCCCAGGCCATGGTGAACTACCTCTCACGGCTTGGCTGGAGTCATGGTGATGATGAGATTTTCAGCACCGAGCAGTTCTTGGCGTGGTTTGACTTGGACCACTTGGGCCGAAGTGCGGCTCAGTTCGATGAGGCCAAGCTCAAGTGGGTGAACTTGCAACACATGAAAATGTTGAGCGCAGAAGCGCTCAGTGAGGCGGTCACGCCATTTCTGTTGAAGTGGGGCGTGACGCCTGATGAGCGCTTGCCCGCCATTGGCCAGCTCTTCAAAGACCGCTGTGACACCTTGGTGGTTTTGGCGCAATGGGCCAAGGGGTTTTACCAGCCCGTGGATGTGCCCGTTCTTGAGTTGGAAAAGCTCATGAACCCAGCAGTGAAAGACGCCATCGCGCTTTTGATCACCGTCTTGAAGGCTCGCTCTGAGGCGCAATGGGACACGGCGCACATTGCCCTTGATCTGAAGGAGGTCCTCTCTAAGACGGGTTTAAAAATGCCTCAGTTGGCCATGCCTGTGAGGGTCTTGATGCTGGGAACGGCACAAACTCCCTCTCTCGATGCGGTCTTGTCCCTCTTTAGAAAAGAGGATGTTTTATCGGGCTTGTCGAAAGCTTAAAAATCGGGTTATAATCTCGCTCTTGATGCCTTTTGGGGGTATAGCTCAGCTGGGAGAGCGCTTGCATGGCATGCAAGAGGTCAGCGGTTCGATCCCGCTTACCTCCACCAAAAG
>CAISQQ010000527.1 GCA_903887655.1 uncultured Burkholderiales bacterium | reverse complement strand
GGCGACCGGCCGTGTCCACGATCAGCACATCGACAAAATGACGCTTGGCATAGTCGAGTGCCTTTTTAGTGATGTCCAGGGGTTTTTCACCCGCTTCGCTCGGAAACCACTCACAGCCGGCTTGCGCACTCACTGCTTTCAACTGCTCGATGGCCGCGGGGCGATAGACGTCGGCCGAGACGGTCAGGACTTTTTTCTTTCTCTTGTTGATCAAGTATTTGGCCAACTTGGCCGTAGTGGTGGTCTTGCCCGCACCTTGGAGACCGCACATCAACACCACCGCGGGTGGTTGCGTGGCCAAGTTCAAGTCACTGACCCCCTCACCCATGGTGTGCGCCAATTCACCTTGAACAATGGCCACGAGCGCCTGGCCGGGCTTCAAGGATCCCAGCACCTCTTGGCCCAAGGCTTTTTCCTTGACCCGAGAGACAAAGTCACGCACCACAGGCAGCGCCACGTCGGCCTCGAGCAAGGCCAGCCGGATTTGGCGCAACATGTCCGACACATTGCTCTCGGTGATGCGAGACTGACCGCTCACGGTCTTGACCAGTTGGGTTAATTTTTCACTGAGCACTGAAGCCATGGGTCATCGACGCGCTGGGCGCGGTCCGTATTTTTTTCACAAACGAATGGTCACAGTCGCCTCAAAACGCTAAACTGTGGGCATGATTTTACCCATTGATCTGATCAACCTCTCTGAGTTCAGTTTGTACAGCGCTTGGGCTTTGATCGTGCTCTACAGTGCTTACGCGTTGTGGGGTGGCCGATTGGGTGCTCAGCCCGCACTCGCGCTGGTGGGCGTCATTTGGGCATGCCACGGCCTGAATGTGGCAGCGAGTTTACTCTCTGACGAAACGGGGCCGAAGTTTGGTTTTGCGCCAGCGCTCTCGGCCACCTCCTGGCTCATCTTCAGTTGTTATGCACTCGAGCGTCAATGGTTTCCCCAAAGCCGGGTGAGACTCATCGTCGCCGGTGTGGGCCTCTTGAGCATCGTGCTCAGTTTGTTCTTTCCCGGCCAAGCCTTGCACTTGAACGCTTCGGCCTGGCTGCCGCTGCACTGGGCGCTGGGGATGGCGTCATACGGTCTATTTGGTGTGGCCGTGATCCACGCACTCATTTTGTCGCACTCGGAAAAGTTGATCCGCCAAGCCTCCCCCCTCACTGAAGGCCTGCCCTTGTTGACCCTGGAGCGCTTGACCTACCGATTTGTTTACGCCGGTTTCATCTTGCTCACCGCGACCTTGTTGGCGGGATGGCTCTTTGGGGACTTTTTGTACGGGGCCGCCCACGCTTGGCACTGGGATCACAAAACGGTGTTCTCGCTCTTGTCGTGGCTCACCTTCGCCAGTCTGCTGTGGGCCAGAAAGCATTGGGGCTGGAGGGGTCAAAAAGCCACCCGCGTGGTTTATCTGGGCAGCGGCCTGCTGTTCTTGGCCTACGCCGGATCGCGCTTTGTTTTGGAAGTGATTTTGCACCGCAGCATTTGAGATGACGCGATTGCCACCACTTGTACACATGCAGTCCACAGGTTTATCCACCGTTTCTTGGCACGACTGATCGAGCGCGCGCATGAAACTCTTTATCTTGCTGGTGGTGGTATTGCTGTTTGTGATTTGGAAGAAATACCAAAAACGCTTGGGCGAGCAGGACTCGCAAGATGCTGCCTCTCCTGCTCGAGAGCTATTGCCGTGCAGTGTGTGTGGCGTGCACGCGGACAAAGCCAGCCTGAGCCTGACCACGCAGGGGCGCTACGTTTGTGTCCAACACCGAGAAGACCGCCCACACTGAACCCCGCTTGAACTTGGAGAACAACGCAG
>CAISQQ010000526.1 GCA_903887655.1 uncultured Burkholderiales bacterium | reverse complement strand
TGTGACCCAGATGGCCTCGGTGCCTTGAGCGTTGTGAGCCTCGGTGGTTTTTTAGACTGAGCTCAACGCTTGGCCTCATCCCTTGGGCTTGGGCTTGCACTCACCCCTTGTGCCCACTCACCACGCTGGGTCCCCACACCCACACCCGCAAGAACTCAGCCGGGCACCGGATGAAAAAACAAGCCCGTGCTTTGTAGACCGCTCAAGCCGATTTGTGTGGCCATGTTGCCAAAGCCCGACTCCACCCCCGCCACGGCAAAGGCGAGCAAACTCGCGCGCGTGTAGGTGCCGTTTTGAAGGGCGGTGATGTATTGCGCTTCGCTGCCAGCGTCGATGGTCTTGCCCGTGGCGTTGAGGTACAAGAAATCAACGAAGGCTGCGTCCGATGTGGAGCCGATTTGAGATTCGATCAAGCCCATTTGCTCAATGCTGACACAGGCCTGGATCTCGTTTTGCCCCGAATCCTCGAACGCCAAGGCTTGCGGGAAAGCAGCGCTCAGCTTGGCCGCACCAAAGGCTTCGCTCACCAGCATGCCGGCCTTGAAGGCGCGTTGGCCGGGTGCCCAATCCAGGGCCAGCACCCCGTCGCTGAACTGGATGCGTTGCACGCCACTCAACTGCAAGGTGTTGACGGCTTGGGTTTTGTCGACCAGGGTGAAGCCCGACAAATCATTTTGTCGGGTGTTGGCATCAAACACCGCCGTCACGCTCAGGCTGAAATTTTTATAGGGCGCGGCCAACACCGCCGTGTTGACCCCACCACTGCCCCCCACAAACACATCGTTGTAGCTCACCGACTCGAGCGGGTGGTTCTCCACGTAGGTGGCAGCACCGTTGTAGCCAAACACACAGTCATTGGTCCAGTTGTTGGAGGAGCTGATGAAGGTCTCGGCACCCGAATAGATGGCATTGGCACTGGCGACATTGAGGGTGGCACTTTGAAAGGTGCTCAAGCTCACGGCAGGCGTGAAGGTCTCCTTTTGCGCCAAGATGTTGTTGACATAGACCCCTTGGCTGCTGAGACTGATCGCGGGGTTGGGGGCGGAGAAATAAGGGATGTCGGCCAAGGTTTTGGCGCTGGCGGGAATGCTGGCAACATTGAAGCTGCCCAAGTAAATCGCCGTCAAGGTGACCCCACCGATGGTGGTGGTGGCATCAATCTCCGAGCTCGTGGGGGTGCCCAGAATCGTCCAGGCACTGTCAGGGATGGTTTGGCTGGGCGAGATGAAATTAAAAATTCCCAAGCCGTAATCGGTCACTGTCAAGCTCATAGTCATTCCCGGGTTCATTCATTCAACTGCAGTCTTTGGATGAATCGACTCGAGAAGATGGGACTTGATGGCGTGGCCGCGGGCTTTACAAATCTTTGACCAACCTTTGACCAGGGCCAGACAAGAGGCCACCGGACTGGGACCGCCAAGTCGAGAGACCGTGACCTTACAAACCTGTTAACTTAAAAGCCCATAAGCCAATAAGCCCGTGAGCCCATGAGCCCACAAGCCCATGAGCCCACAAGCCCATGATCCCGTAAGCCCTTGAGGTCGTTAGCCCGAAGTATTTAGTGACCGACCAGCACGGCCAGATGGGCCTCGAGGTGCTCGAGCGCAGACTTCTTAAAGCCCGAACGCACATAGCGCTGGAGGCGCCCCTGCAAAAAACTCACCAGCAGTGCAGCGCGCTGGTTGGCTTCAACCGTCGGGGTTGGAGAAGCGCGAACGACGCTGGCCTCGCGCAAGATCTGGCGCAAACTGGACTCGATGCGATCAAAGAAATGGTTCATGCGCGAGATGAGGCGCTCGTTTTCAGTGAGCAAGGCGTCTCCCACCATCACCCGCGCCATGCCGGGGTTTTTCTGGGCGAACTGCAGCACCACGGTCAGCACTTTTTGCTGCTTGCTCTCGGGGCTGCCTTCACGCTCTGAAATCTGACCGATGAGGTGATAAATGCTCTCCTCGATGAATTCGATCAATCCCTCAAACATTTGTGCCTTGCTGGCAAAGTGGCGATAAAGAGCCGCTTCGCTCAAGCCCAGTTTGGCCGCAAGGGTGGCGGTCGTCACGCGCTCTTGGGTGGGTTGCTCGAGCATTTCGGCCAAGGTCTGCAAAATCTGTATGCGCCGCTCACCGGGCTTGAGCCGCTTGGTGCCCGTTGCAAGAGCGGTTGGGTGAGTCTCCTCTTGCGCGGCTGGCTGGCCAGCAGTGGGTGCGGCTTCAGCCGAAGCTTGGGGGTCAACACCCGAGATGGAATTTGGGGCTGTCATGGGTCAACGCTGCTTTCAAACCAATTGCTCTGAGATGGACCATGTGAGTCCTGGACTGGCCCTCTTGGGCGAGCACGCCTGGACTCCCGGCCTGAGAAACCACGGCCCGCTCATGCTGTGGTGCTTGAACTCTAATGGAGCGCACTGCGCTGCACTTCAGGTTCAACCCTAATTTCACCACACAATTGCGACAATCCTGGCCCTGGCGGGGTGCCCAGAGCGGGGATTTTTGCGCCATGGACCCACCCATCTGCTCAAAATCAGCAGAAATGACCGGTCAGTACGAGCGAATCATGGTGCCAAAAGCTTGGTCGGTCAAAATCTCCAAGAGCAAAGCGTGGGGCACACGGCCATCGATGATGTGCACCGAATTCACCCCGCTTTTGGCGGCATCGAGCGCACCGCTGATCTTGGGCAACATGCCGCCACTGATGGTGCCGTCGGCAAACAGTTCGTCAATTTGGCGCGCCGACAAATCGGTGAGGAGCTTGCCCTCTTTGTCCAAAACCCCCGGCGTGTTGGTGAGCAGCACGAGCTTTTCGGCGTTGAGCACGGTGGCGAGCTTGGCCGCCACCACATCGGCGTTGATGTTGTAGGCCTCATTGTCCTCGCCGTAGCCGATCGGGCTGATGACGGGAATGAAGGCGTCGTCTTGAAGGGCGATCACAACGCTGGGGTCAATGCCAATGATGTCGCCCACTTGACCCACATCGAGCTCTTTCAAGGGGTCGGTGTTGTCGGTCATTTTGAGTTTGCGAGCGTGGATCATGCCGCCGTCGCGCCCGGTGAGCCCCACCGCCTTGCCGCCCGCTTGGTTGATGAGCCCCACAATGTCTTGCTGCACTTCACCGGCGAGCACCCACTCCACCACCTCCATGGTCTCGGCATCGGTCACGCGCATGCCCTGGATAAATTCGCCCTTTTTGCCCAAGCGCTTCAAGGCCGTCTCAATCTGGGGGCCCCCGCCGTGGACCACCACCGGGTTCATGCCCACCAACTTCAAGAGCACCACATCGGAGGCAAAGTCGGCTTGCAAGGCGGGGTCGGTCATGGCGTTGCCGCCGTATTTGATCACCAGGGTTTTGCCGTGGAATTTGCGAATGTAGGGCAGCGCTTGCGCCAAGATCGAGGCTTTGTCGACGGATTGGGTGGGTGGCGAGTCGTTCATGATTTCATCCCCGTTAGAAAAAAACACTTTTTGAGTCTGGCGGTCTTGGACTTGGACCCCAAGCGCTGATTGTAGGGGCTGACCTGGGGGGGTGCGGCGCCGAGTTGACCGCATCCTGCCCCCCACCGTACCCCAGTGACTCGGACATCATGGCTAGAATCGAGCTTTTCAATTCAATCCGAAGATTCAAGCCCCAGGGGCCTTGAATCGGCTCATCTTTTCGCCTTTGCATTTTCTGCTTTACCCGATCTGACACCCCACCCATGCCCGCGACCCCACCCTCGCTCAACGACCGTGCAGCCCAAGCGCCTCAAGAGACGGCCGCTGGGCTCGGGGCCAAGCCTGGGCCGGGGCCAGAGACCGGGCATGAAACTGGACATGAGGCTGACCCAAGGCCTGATCTCCCGGCGAGCTGGCCCTTCAAGCCCCTGAGCCTGTGGCAAGTCTCCTTATCAAAGCGCGCGGTACTGGCGGGGGACTTGCTCGCCATCGGTTTGGCCTTTGCACTGGCCACCGCGCTCAATGTCGGGCTCAGTGAGCAAGCCTTCGTGCAGACCCAACACTGGTTCTCCACGCAGGACCCGCAGCGCTACGGATCGTGGTTTTCATTGTGCGCCTTGGGGCTGGGGATCTTTTTGTTTCGCTACCAGCACTACGTCAACCGCCGGCCCTTTTGGGACGAGTTGAGCGATGTGCTCTGGACCGTGGGGTGTTTGGCGCTCCTCGATATGACGCTTGTGGCCGTCACCCGCTGGAACGCCTCGCGGCTGTGGTGGGCCTTGGCGTGGACCACGCTCGCCATTCTCATCATGCTCATGCGGGCCGCGGTTCGACAACTGCTCCAAGCCAATGGCTTGTGGCTCAGGCCCACCCTCTTGATTGGCTGCGGTCAAAACGCCCACGAGGCCATCCTCGCTTTGCGAAGCGAGCCGCACCTGGGGTACGACTTGCGCGGATTCGTCGACGTGGATGAGGCGAGGGTTGCTGCGGGGGGCTCACAGGAGCACGCCAACGTCTCGAGCCCGCACCCAAGGCTCGACGGTCTGCCGCAAATCCCCCACGCCGCCTTGCGGGCCTTGGCGCTCGAGCCTGGCGTTCAATGGATGCTGGCCTTGGACCATGAGCATGCCGCCGAGCGGGAGCATTGGCTGAGGCTGCTCTCACAGTGGGGTGCGCAAGAGATCTGTGTGATCCCCGACATGCGGGGGGTGCCGCTTTATGGCACCAATATGTCTTACTTCTTCTCACACGAAGTGGCACTGCTTCGCATCAAAAACAATTTGAAGCGCTGGCCCACCCGACTGGCCAAGCGGCTTTTTGACACGTCGTCGGCCCTGGTGCTTTTGCTTCTTCTCTCCCCCTTGATGCTCTATTTGGCCTGGAGGATCCGCAGCGACGGTGGTCCGGTGCTGTACGTGCAGCAGCGCATTGGTAAACGCGGTCGCGCCTTTGCATGCTACAAATTTCGCTCCATGGTGGTGAGTGCCGACGCCCAACTCGAGCAGTTGATGCAAAAAGACCCCGAGCTCAAAGCCCAGTGGCAAAAGGACCACAAAATCAAGGCCGACCCGCGCATCACCCCGGTGGGCCAATGGATTCGACGCACCAGCATGGACGAGTTGCCCCAGCTCTTCAATGTGCTCAAAGGCGAGATGAGCTTGGTGGGTCCCAGGCCCATTGTGAAAGCCGAGCTCGAGCGCTACGGTGACGATGTGCAGTACTTTTTAATGGTGAGACCCGGCATGACGGGACTCTGGCAAGTCAGTGGTCGCAACGACATGGACTACGACAAACGTGTTTATCTCGACACGTGGTATGTCAAGAACTGGTCGCTTTGGTACGACTTGGTGATTTTGTTCAAAACCGTGAGCGTGGTGCTCAACCGGCGTGGCGCTTATTGAGCCCCAGTGGTGTTCGCCCCGCCAGGGCGCATTGAGGACACTGACCTATCCCCTGGCCTCAAGACGGCTGCAGCTGTGACTGCCAAGCCCATGCATCGCGGCACATGGATTCCAAGGTCTCGGTGGCACGCCAATTGAGCAGGGTGTGGGCACGTTTCGGGTCGGCATACAGCTCGGCCACATCGCCTTGGCGCCTGGGTGCGTCCAAGGTCGGCACCCTTTGACCCGTCACCCGTTCAAAGGTGTCCACCAACTCTTGAACGCTCACGCCTTGGCCGGTTCCGAAATTCATGACCGTTAGACCCTCTAAGGTTTGGATCGGGCCCCCTTGAGTATCTGTTGGAGGATCTAAATCAGGGGCCGATTGTGTGGTGACTGGCTTGGAGGATTGATCGACGAGAGAGGTGGCCGCGTGTTGTTCCATACCGAGCATGGCGGCCATGGTGGCCACATGGCCGCGGGCCAAGTCGCACACATGGATGTAGTCGCGAATACAGGTGCCGTCTCGCGTGGGGTAGTCGCGCCCAAAGATGGACAATGCCGGCCGAATACCGGCTGCCACTTGCGTCACAAAGGGCATCAAGTTATTGGGCACGCCTTTGGGGGCTTCGCCAATGAGGGCGCTCTTGTGCGCACCGACGGGGTTGAAGTAGCGCAGCAAGGCGACCTGCCCGCCTTCTAAAGCGTGGCACCAATCGGTGAGAAACTGCTCGCACACGAGTTTGGTGCGCCCATAGGGGTTGGTGACTTGCGTGGGGGCGTCTTCTGAAACGGGCAAGCTCATGGCTTGTCCGTAGACCGTGGCCGATGAAGAGAACACCAAGCGTTTCACACGAGCCTTGGCCATGGCACGCGTGAGTGCCATGGTGCCCCCGACATTGTTGTCCCAGTAAGTCGGGGCCTGGGAGAAGGACTCCCCCACCGCTTTCAAACCCGCGAAATGAATCACGCCGTCGATGGGCTCCAGCGCCATGAGCGACTCCAACGCAGGGCTGTCCCTCACATCCACCGGCCAAAACTCCAAGCGCTTGGGGTCGTCTCTCAAGTGCTCGTGGGCGATGCGTTCAATGCGCTCGACCACCGAGGCCTCGGAGTTGCACAAATTGTCCACCATGCGAACACGGTAGCCCGCCTCTAAAAGCTCCACCACCGTGTGGGAGCCAATGAAGCCTGTGGCACCGGTGACCAAGACCGTCTTGTGCTGGGGTGAGGTCGTCATGGTGAAGGAATGAATGGCATGAACAGTTAAAGAAACAAGGGGAGTGCTGTCAAGCGATGGGCACCCAAGGCCAGGGCATTGAACGAATCTTCACGTCCAATCACCGGCCTGCCTGCAACAACCTCCATGCACCGATCTTAAGCGATGCCAGGAGCCTTACCTTGATCATGATAAGCCGCTGGCCCCAACACATCGGGAGCACCC
>CAISQQ010000525.1 GCA_903887655.1 uncultured Burkholderiales bacterium | reverse complement strand
TCATCGTCCTTCAAGTGCGCAAGGCCCATGGCCTCAAAGAGCGGAAAAACTTGCGGGTTGGTGTTGGCCGAGATGCTCAGGTAGCCGTCAAGCGTCTGTGAAGGCGCATAAAACTCGTTGACCAGTCGCGGATCCCCCATCTCGCCCAGGGGTGGAATGTAGGTCTGGTTGTACAAATGCTCGGTGAGAACTTGGGTCGCCATGTTCTCAAACATGGGGATTTCGATGCTTTGCCCCTCGCCTGTTCTCTCTCGGTGAAAAAGCGCCATGGCAATCATTTGCACCGCAATCAACCCCCCAGTTCTGTCGGCAAGCACATAGGGCAAGTAGCGCGGCTCACCAAACGCCTTGGCATACAAGCCGGCAACACCACTCGAGCCTTGGATGATTGGGTCGTAGGCGGGAATGCCCGCATAGCGTCCATTTTGCCCAAAACCAAACATGCCACAGTAAATGATCTTGGGGTTGATGGCCTTGACCTCGTCGTAACTCAGCTTCATGCGCTCCATGGATTTGGGCCGCACATTCCAAGTCATGATGTCCGCGGTTTTGATCATCTCCACCAAGGCCTTGTAGCCACTGGGGTGCTTGATGTCCAAACAAATCGAGCGTTTGTTGCGATTCAAGTGCAGAAATTTGGGGGCCATCCCTGGGGTTTTTCCCCGTCCTCCAAGGTGACGGCCAACGTCCCCCGCGGGACTCTCCACTTTGATCACCTCAGCCCCATGGTCCCCCAATATTTGCGTGCACAGTGGCCCAATCACCACCGAAGTCAAATCCAGTACCCGAACACCCGACAACATACCCTTGGACATTTTTACTCCATCTCCATTCCAGCCGCTTTCGTGACACGCGACCACATGGCGGCATCACTGGCTTGCAATTTGGCAAACTCTTCTGAGCTTTGCAACAACACCTGACCACCGCTGGCCTCCTGAGAGCCGCGATCCGCATTGACCGCGGCGTGCATCAAAGCATTCAATTTGTTCACAATCTCCATCGGGGTCTTGGCTGGCAAATACGCCCCCACCCAATTGGACAACTGATAGTCCGGAAAACCTTGCTCTTTCATGGTGGGCAGTTGCGGCATGATGCCCAGTCTTTCGCTGCCTGTGAACGCCAAGGCTTTCAATTTACCGGCTTTGACCAAGGGAACCGCCGTGCTCAAATCGCTCCAGCCCACACTCACTTGGCCGCCCATGATGTCGGTCAAGGCCTGTGGGGCTCCTTTGTAGGGGACATGAACCAACTTGGTGCTCGACATCATCTGGAACATCTCGCCACCGATTCGGCTGGGTGCATTGGCACTGGCGAAGGTGTATTTGTCCGGATTGGCTTTGGCCATTTTGACGAACTCTTGGACGGAATTGGCTGGGAAATTGGGACTCGTCACAAAAATGAAAACGTTAAAGTGAAGAGGCGTTACGGGCACAAAGTCGTTCACAGGGTCATAGGGTAGACTTTTAAAAAGACTCGGATTGGCCGAATGGGTGGTGCCCGTGGTCAAGAGCACCGTGTAGCCGTCGGGCGCAGCCTTGGCCACCATTTCACAGGCGATGAAACCATTGGCACCGCCTCGGTTGTCGACCACAATGGGCTGGCCGGTTTGTTTGGTCATTTGGTTGGCGACCAAACGCGCAACATGATCTGTTGCACTTCCAGCGGGGAATGCCACAATGAATTTGACCGGTTTATTGGGGTAACTGGAGGCTTGCGCCCACAAGGCACCATGACACGGCAAGGTGCAACACAAGGAGAGCAAGAGCTTGAAGACTGGTAATTTTTGATAAAAACGCATCTGACCTCCATTGACAAATTGATCTTCATGATTCGCACGCTGGGCAAGCGAGAAACCTTCCATGGCTTTGAGCGCCAAATCATCGGGCTTGCAGAACCCTCGCACATGGCGTTCGCTCGGCCACCAACTCAATCCAAGGCGCAAAGCATTCAGCGTTGCCCATACCAATAGCATAACCAATTTCAAGCCATCCAAAAAATGTTCTGCACAACGCCCTGACCCTTGAACTTGGACACTCACTGATTCACCAATCCAATCAAATCCAACCCAATTCACCCGCGATGACGCCCACCACAATGGACACCGAGATCAAGATCAAGGGGTTGCTCTTGTAAAAATAGAAGTAAATGGCCACACAAGCCACGATGATGAGTCCCAATGTGTCCAACCCAGTGGCTTTGGCCGTCACGATGCCACTGGAAAAAATAAGACCCACGATCAAAGGCGGTAAACTTTTGCGAGTCACGGAGTACCATTTGGCATGGGTCAATTGACTTTCAAGCCGACTGGCCAACACACTCAGGATGCTGGTGGGAATGATCGTTGCTGCTGTCGCCACGGCCATGCCAGCAAACCCAGCCACCCGCCATCCAACCAAGCTCATGAGCAAAATATTGGGGCCAGGCGCGACTTGCGACAAAGCAAAGGCGGAGGCAAACTGCGCGTTGGTCATCCAAGCGTCCACCTCCACCACCTGACGGTGGATCTCGGGGATCATGACAGAAATCCCACCGACAGAGACGATGGCAATTTTGGCGAAATTGTGCGCCATCAATAAAAGGACATCCCAGCTCATGAGGTGCCCTCACGATAGCCCACCAAAATAGAAATGGCTGCCAACACCAACATGGTCTCAAACAAGGGCAACTTGAAAATTGCAATGGCCACAAAGGCGCAGACCATGAAAACGAAAGCCGACTTGCTTTTGATGATCACTTTGGCAAGCTTGAGCCCAGTGCCAAAAATCAATCCCACCGAAGCCGCCGCTGCAGCATAAGTGGCGTGTTGAACCGCGGGCAGCTCTGCATAATGGTCGTAAACCGACACCACACCCAACAAAATCAACAGCGGAAACGACAGTAAACCCATCAGTGCCAAAAGCACGCCCCTCAGGCCATGGAATTTATCCGCCACAATGATGCAGGTGTTCATCAACCCCGGCCCCGGAAGAACTTGCCCCAAAGCCAAGGTGGAGGTGTACTCCTGTGGGGTGATCCAGGCCCTTTTTTCAACGGCAATGTAGTACATGGAAGCAGCAATGCCACCAAAACCAAACAGCCCCACGAGCACATAACCCGTGAACATATTCCACATGGACACCTCAGGCCTCGGTGAGGAACAGTTTGAGGCGGGTTGATGAGGGTGCTCTGGGGACGGGTTCATGGATTCTCGAGGGTGGTCATTCGTCTCATTATCGCCCTATCTTTGTCGGATTGTCCTAGGGCAAATCCATGATTGCAGAGCTCATCGATACCCATGCAGATTGAACGCAACCTTGTTGTGCATGAGGGTTTTTTCAGGGGTTCATGAGGCGCTCGGGCAGTGCGCTCGGTTCTGTCATGCTGTGTTTTGGGCCATTGCACTTCAGGGGCTACTGGCGGTTGAGCCAATCGGGACCCACATCACTGGCCTTCAAGGGCTTGAATCCGTTCAAAACCTCGTGTTCGAGCCAGTCTTTTGGAAAGGGTCTTTCTTCAAACCCAGTCATCGAAGCCAAGGTATTGCGCCCACCCAAGAGCACATTGCCCTCAAACACATTGGGCTCGAAATGGAGCTGATCAAGTGGTGCTTGAGTGTCTACGCTCACGCCAATGACCGAAGCACCGCCTTGAGGGCGATAAACCGTGTTGTGTGAAACCGTGCAAGACTCTGGGATCAAGACGTTTTGATGCGCTGGCCAGTGCTTTTTGTATTCTCGAGACCCCACGTCCAGATCGGCCCCCTTGTTGGAGACCAACACATTGTTGAAGATGGTCACCCATTGGTTTTGTGGGTAGCGAGCCTTGTTGGGTGCAGTATTGCCTCGGTCGTTGATTTTGTAGTGCGGTGTGAGGGCCTGCTCCCAATATTCGCCACTGGAGAGCGTTACACCATACTCGCAATGTGAAACGTAATTGGCCTCAATCCAATTGCGTGCGCCTGACATTCGAATGCCCTGAGCGTCCTTTCGGTCTTGACAAAGAATGACATTGTTTTTAACACTATTGTCACTGCCTCTTCGAACATTCAAGCTTCCCACAGACTGCACAATCGTGTTGTTTTGAATCCAATTGTGATTGGATTTGATTGAAATGATCTCAACACCCTCACCATCGGCATGATCAAACAAATTGCCCTCCAAGGTGAAATAGGCACCATCGGGAGACTGTGCATCCACATGTCCACCACCTAAAATTTTGATGATTTCACGCCCATTGGAATGCGCCTTGAGCGGCATGTCTTGGAAGAAAGAGTTTGTCAAGGTGTTGTGGCGACTATTGAACTCTGCGTTGATGACCACGGCACCCGCGTTACTTTTGCCTTTGAAGTAGCTGCTGCTCAACTGGTTGTAGGACCCATTGAACACAACCCAAGGGTATTGGGTGCTCATCCCTTGGGGGTTGTAGTCGATCACCGCCATTTGACTGACCACTGCATGGTCAGAATTCATCGCAATCACGGCCCCTTTGTTGATCGAGCCGTCTTTGAACAAGAATCCCTCAACCGAGACATAAGGCGCATTGATCGCCAAAAAGGACGAGCCCGTCAGCATCACCTGACCTGGTCGCTCGGCTTTGAGGGTGACGATTTGAGATGCAGTTCCGCCGTGGTTGATGTTGAAATGCACGTCCTTCCAAACGCCACTCTTTAACAAAAAAACATCGCCTGGCTGCGCCCTGTCCAAGGCCGCCAATTGCGTGCGGTCGCTCACGGTATAGGTCTCCCCCATGCAGCCCAGTGAGAGTCCTAGGCATGACAGTAACAAGAACTTGAGCACAAACGGATTCATTCCATCCCTCTTCGGCCATCGACTGCAATGACTCAAGGGATCGTGTACGCAAAAACAGCTTGCCCACTCACCTTTCCTGGGCCCTCGTCTGCGGGCAGGTAAGTTCTCACATACTCCACCTTCACCTTTTCAGGTGAAACACTCACTCGGGTGTAGCCTGAGTTGGGGAAACGCTCTCCTGTGACATAGTTTTCGGAATAATACAAGGCATAAAAGGGATCTGCGGGCTCGGAGACCGTCTGGTAGGTCACCCCATCGAGGGACTGATGGACCCACACGTGATCATGGCCCTGGAAGAAAATACTCACCTTGTTCTTGACCAACAAATTGTGAATGGGATAGGCCCAACCTGGGCGTTGTTGGGTAAAAAGATAGGCGCCGGTGTTGTCACTGCCTCCCCACTCCCAAAGGTTCGCAATGTCAATGCCGCCTCGCCCGGTGCCCATGATGTGGTGCGCAAAAATGAACTTGTATTTGGCTTTGCTTTGCTCGAGTGTATTTTTGAGCCATAGGTATTGATCGAGGCCATGGGTGACATCCCACATCCCACTGCGTTTACTGCCACCGCCAAAGACGGTATCGACGGCAACCGGGGATGCCCAATAAGGATCGATGACACAAAATAGAGCGTCCCCCCACGTCCACGAGAAGTAGTTTCTCAAGAGCCCAATATAAGGAACTTGCTCCTGGTTGCCCGAATAAAACGAATCGCTCGAAGGTTGTGCGTAGTAGGTGTTGCGCGCATTTTGGGCCCACACCGCCACATTGTTGGGGGTGCCATCCAGAAGGTAACGCGCCGCTTGCTCATGGTTGCCATTGGTGAGAAAAACGGGGGCTGAAGCGCCAATGATCCCCAAAAAAGGCCTCTGGAGGGTGTAGCGGGCAGCCACAGCCGCTTGGTTCACGCTCGCGGCGTTGAGGGTGTCGACACTGAAGTCGTCTCCAAGCGTCATGTAAAAATCAGGATGATCATTGGCCGCTGTGGTGAGCGTGCGGATGTATAAATTGGGGTCAAATTGGTTTTTATTGCGCTCTGGATGCGAGTCGCCTTGGATAGCAAAGACGAAACTGCTGCCCGCTGGCCTTGCT
>CAISQQ010000524.1 GCA_903887655.1 uncultured Burkholderiales bacterium | reverse complement strand
TGATCATGCTCTCGGTGTTGGCATCTGTTGTCTCCATCATCTTAGAGACCGTGCCAGAAATTCACCAAGTTTTGGCCGATGTCTTTTACGCGATTGAATGGTCAACAGTGGCCATCTTCTCACTGGAGTACGTTGCCCGTGTGTATGCCTGCTGTGAGCTAGAAAAGTACCAACATCCATTGACCGGACGTTTAAGGTACATGTCCACGGTCAGCGCTTTGATCGATCTATTGGCCATCTTCCCCTTCTTTGTGGGCCTGTTCCTTCACGAAACATTTGACCTGCGATTCTTACGGGTCTTTAGGCTTTCTCGCTTGCTTAAACTCACACGCTACACCGGCACCCTGAACACGATGTACAAGGCCATCCATCGAGAAAGGCGTGTGCTCTTTGCCGCCGCCTTCATGATGGTGCTCTTGGTGATTTTGACCGCCAGCTTGGGGTACGAGTTCGAGCACGACGCACAGCCCGACAAGTTTGACACCATTCCCGCATCCATGTACTGGGCCGTGATCACATTGGCCAGTGTGGGCTACGGAGACCTCACCCCCATCACGCCCTTGGGTCGGGCGATGACGGTGGGCATCAGTTTAATTGGCATCGGAATTTTTGCAATTCCCGCTGGCTTGATGGCCTCGGCATTCACCGATCAACTTCGCATTGACCGCGAAGCCTTTGAAAATGAATTCCGAGAGGCCATCACAAAAGGAAAACTCACCACACAAGATCGTCAAGCCTTAGAAGCCGAAGCCGAGCGGCTGCACCTCTCCATTGAAGACGTTGACCGCATCACCGATAAAGTCAAACAAGAGATGATTGCTGCAGGCAACACATTGCCTGAGGGGATCACACCAGAGGTCTTGCTTGAAAAATACCGTCAACAGGTCAGTCATCTGCGTGTTTTTTGCCTGAACCTTCAAGACAAGCAGATCGAGTCGCTCCTGAATGACCCCCGACAGAGCACCCCGCTTGAAAGGGAACTTTGGGCGCTCATCAAGCAGCACGCCTCCCGATCGCTGTAGAGGTGCCGCAAGTCAAACACCTTCGGTTGGCCCGAACACCCTAGCGCCCACAGTCCCCAAAAGACAAGAATTCCCTAAAAAAGGGGCCTAAGAAGCCAATTCTGGAGGATATTGCACCCTTTGTAGCTCAAAGCAACACCGTTTAATCATGCAGCGGTATAGACTGAAAGCTCTAAAACGCGCTAGGGTATTCCCTTATAATGTAAAGGGTTACTCCGCGTGAGGGCTCTTGGATTGAAAAGCTGGGGTTGGCCAACAGAGGTACATTAGATTTGAAAAATACCATTCCGCTCATCAAGGATTTTGATGCACTGGCCAAAAAACTGGACGATTCCGTTCATCACGAACTTGCAAAATCATCCATGGGGCTCTCGCCCTTGATCATTGCGCTGGCCGTGACCGACTGGCTGATGCATTTGAGTGTTTCCCCTGGAAAACAAGCCACCCTCTCGAAAAAAGCGCTTGAGTTGATGGCGGATGTTTTAAAAAACCCCAGTCCAGGGCTTCAAGCCGAGCAAGGACAACCCCATCGATCAGACTCACGATTTACTGATCCCGCTTGGAACACCTGGCCCTATGCACAACTTAAAGACATCTTTATCGCTCAGCATTCATGGTGGGATGAGTCGGTAGAGATTGAGGGCATGGAGAAACACCACCTTGAGTTGGTGCATTTCTACATCCAGCAATTCATGGATGCGCTCTCCCCGTCCAATTACCCCATCACCAACCCAGAATTCCTCAACAAATACATACAAACTTTGGGACAAAGTT
>CAISQQ010000523.1 GCA_903887655.1 uncultured Burkholderiales bacterium | reverse complement strand
TCTCATGAAAGACACCCACACGAGCTCAAGCTGAGCGCATCATGACATAGGTGTACCGTCCTGCATGTTCCTCTATACGGAACTTCGATCCACATAAAGGCACAGCCGATATTAGGCTTGAAAGGCCCAGAGGTGTCAAGCCTGAAACCCTCGGGTTTTCCCTGATTTCCCTGCAAAGACTGGGAGAATGGCTTGATTTGAGAGGAACAATTGCTCGCCAATTGCCGGTTTTTTGCCCTTAAAAAAATAGGACTTTTATTCTTTTATAGAGAACAGTGTTCAGCATACAAGAATTGAGGTAAGATAAATCTTGAAATCGTGTGCCAAGACTGACGCCGAACGGGCCACCACACATCAGCACTGACAACCTCTTTTTTGCTCAGACGAATCCATGCCATCCCCCTCACAAAGTCCTCGCTTGTCCTCCGTCGCTGCTGCGGTGAGGGTGCTCAAGTGTTTTTCGGAGATTGAGTCCGAGATTGGCATCAGCAGTTTGGCCAAGCGCTTGAACATTGCCAAAAGCACCGCTCATCGCTTGGCCGTGACGCTGCTCAGCGAGGGGCTGCTCGAGCAAAACCCAGAGAACGGGCGATACCGACTGGGCATCAACCTCTTCATCATGGGCGCGTTGGTGAGAAGAAGACTCGATGTCTCCAATATGGCGCAACCGTTTTTAAATGTGCTCAGAGAGCGCACCGGGGAGACCATTCATTTGGCGGTTCTCAATGAGACCAACATCATTTACCTCTACAACTTGGAGAGCAGCCAAGCCATTCGCATGAAGAACTACATCGGCACCTTGAAGCCGGCTTTTTGTACTTGCGAGGGTCGTGCGATTTTGGCCTACAGTCCTCCAGAGTTGATCCACAAAGTCATGCATTCGGAGTTGCTCGCTCGCACACCCAGCACTTGCACTGAAAAAGACGAGTTGCTCAAGATATTGGCCCAGGTGCGACAGCACGGCTACGCCATCGACGATGAAGAGTCTGAGCTGGGCATGCGCGGAGTCTCCGCGCCCCTGCGAGACATCACCGGCCAAGTCGTGGCATCCGTGGGCGTTGGGGGTCCGAGCCAACGCTTGACCCTCAAGAAGTTGCGCGCCTTGGCCCCCATGGTCATGCAAACCGCAGAAGCCATCTCCATCCAATTGGGCTTTCGCCATTGAGAGGACTCTTTTGAACCGGTCCCTTAATAGCCGATTGAATTTCATGGTTTGAATGCCCTTCATCCTGCTCTTTTTTTTCACCCCCTTCATCACGACACTTGACCATGCACTCCATTGATATCGACGGCGCCAACACCCCTTTCTCCTGCGCAGAAAACGACACCGTGCTCAGAGCTGGCCTCAGGGCTGGCGTGGGCTTTCCCTATGAGTGCAATGTCGGCTCGTGTGGCAACTGCAAGTTTGAACTCTTGGACGGCGAAGTCGACAATCTCTGGTTCGAGGCCCCGGGCTTGTCTGACAAGGATCGTCAAAAAAACCGCTGGCTCGGCTGCCAAACTCGCGCCAAAACCGATTTGCGCATCAAGCTCAGAACCAGCGAGCACTACCGTGCCATCCACACCCCCACCGTCACCTCAGCGAGCCTGGCGCGTCACACCGCCTTGACCCATGACATCAGCGAGTTTGTGTTTGACTGCGACACCCCGCTCGCCTTCTCCTCGGGCCAATACGCCTTGATCCAACTCCCGGGAGTTCGCGGACCCAGGGCTTACTCCATGAGCCAGTCTGGCGACAACAGCCAGCGCGTGGAGTTTCAAGTCCGACGCGTCCCCCAAGGCGTGGGCAGTGATGTGCTCTTTGGCTTGAAGGCGGGTGAGCGCGTGCACATTGACGGCCCGTATGGCATGGCCTATTTGCGTGAAGACGCTGAGCGTGACATCCTCTTGGTGGGCGGAGGCTCGGGCTTGGCGCCCATGCTCTCCTTGGCGCGCGGGGCCATGGGCTCGGCGTCGTTACAAACGCGTCAAATCCATTTTTTGTATGGCGCCAGACAAGTGCGAGACCTCTGTGGCCAAGATCTGTTGGCTCAAACGCCTGAGTGGGCCAAACGCGGGCACTACACCGCTGTGCTCTCCAACCACCCCGAAGGCGAGGCCTTGCCCGAAGGCTGCCAAACCGGCTTCGTGCACGAGGCACTGGAAGCTTTGCACGGCCCAAGGTTGAGCGAGTTTGAGATCTATTTCGCGGGCCCGCCCCTCATGGCCCAGGCCATGATCAAACTCTTGGTGGCGCACAAAGTCCCCATGAACCAAGTGCATTTCGATCAGTTCTATTGAGTCCATCCCCCACCTCTTGGGGGCCATACCTACCCCATCCACATCACCTTTAGATGCCCCCTACACCGACGAGCCTTTGCCCATGACCTCTCCAGAAAGCACCCCTCAGCCAGACGCCAGCGTTGAAGATGGTGTCGACCCAAGCAGTGGCAAGCGCCACACGCTCACCGACCATCAGTATGGCGCCGAGTACGAACACAGCCATGACGACGATGCCGACCACGATCACGATCACGACAATTTCTCCGGCGACGACGCCTCTCAAGAGTCCTTGTGGCGACAAGACAATGTGATTCTCCACAGCGTTGGCATTGACGTGGGCTCATCGGGCACCCAAGTGGTGTTTTCCAAAATTCATCTTCGCCGCATTGCCGAGGACCTCTCGAGCCGCTACACCGTGGTCGATCGCCAACCCGTGTACCAGTCACCCATCTCGCTCACTCCGTACACGAGCGAGACCACCATGGACGCCAAGGCCTTGGGAGCGATCATTGACCGCGCTTACCAAGCCGCTGGCCTACACCCCGATCAAATCGATGCGGGTGCGGTGATCTTGACCGGTGAAGCATTGCGCCGAGAAAACAGCGAGTCCATCGCCGCCGTGTTGGCTGAGCAAGGTGGGGAGTTTGTCTGCGCCGCCGCTGGTCACCACATGGAGTCCATGCTGGCGGTCTATGGCTCGGGGGCGGCCAAACGCTCTTACGATGAGAAGCTGCGCATCTTGAACATTGACATCGGTGGGGGCACCACCAAACTTGGACTGGTCGAAGGCGGCAAACTGGTTGCCACCGCCGCTGTTCACTTGGGCGGGCGCTTGTTGGTGGTGGACGAGAAAAACACCATCACTCGACTCGACCCAGCCGGGCAATACTTGGCAGCCCAAGCGGGGTTTGATTGGCACGTGGGCGACGTCATTGCCAGGCAAGACATGGTCAGCGTGGCGCAGTGGATGGCCAATGCCTTGATCAGGGTCTTGAACCAACGTTTTACCAAGGAAGACTTGACCCATTTGTACCTCACCGACCCCGTGGAGGACTGGGGAGCGCTCGACGGCGTGATGTTCTCGGGTGGTGTCGCCGAATACGTCTACGAGCGCGAGATGCGAGACTTTGGGGACCTGGGAAAACTGTTTGGCCAAGCGGTGAGAATGCGCTTGAATGCCGGGGACTTGTCCACGCCTTTGCTGCCCGCTGGCGAATGTATTCGAGCCACCGTTTTGGGGGCCTCCGAGTACAGCGTGCAGCTCAGTGGCAACACCACCTTCATCAGTGACCCGGCCACCTTGTTGCCCCGAAAGAACTTGCAAGTCGTGCCCCTGCCCACCGTCTTGGGCCCCACGATCAATGAGCACGTCATCACCAAGGACTTGATGCTGTCCTTTGTTCGCCACGATTTGAAAGAAGGCGAGCAAGATGTGGCGGTGTCCTTGCGATGGCTCGGCGCGCCCTCTTATGACCGACTGTCCGCCTTGGCACGTGGGATCTTGGCCGCCTTGCCCAAAACCTTGGCCCAACACCGCCCCCTGTACATCGTCACCGATGGCGACATTGCGCACAATTTGGGCCACATCCTTCAAGAAGATGAACGCGTCAAAAGCGAGCTCTTGGTGATCGACGGGGTGACGCTGTGGGGCTTTGATTTCATCGATTTGGGCCGCATCCGCATGCCCTCCTACACGGTGCCGGTGACGGTGAAGTCCTTGGTCTTCAATGAGGACCCCCACGCCCACGGCAAATCCAACACCGATGACTGGCACGACCATGGCGATGGTCACTTGCATCAGCACGGCAGCCACCATCACGGACACCGCCACGATCACCCCCACACCCATGGCCCACACACGGGTGGCGAGCGCAAGAAACCCCATTCACCCGCTTGAAGGCGTGCGCATCGCGCCAAGCCCCTCGGGACTCATGGGCCTTGGGGTTTGACCTTGTTGCACACCACCTTCATACTAAATTAAAATTCGTCACATGCTAGAAATCGACACGTCTTCGCTGGGAGCCACTTTGGGGCTCTTGCTCGCTTTGGGGTTTCGCCATGGCTTGGACCCGGACCACATCGCTGCCGTTGATGGGCTCACGCGTTTGCGTTTTTCCTCACAAAACTACTGGACGTCTCGCTTGACGGGGTTTCAATTTGCGTCAGGCCACAGCCTCACGGTTTTTTTGGCAACGCTTTTTCTCTTTTGGCAAGGACTCACCCTCCCCGCTTGGCTCGATGACCTGGGGATGTGGATCTCCAGTGTCTTTTTACTCCTCTTGGGGCTCATCAACTTGCACCACTGCGTGGGTTCGACCTTGCCCAAGATGCTCAGCGGCGACGGCATCGGTGCGCACCGCCACAGCCACCCCGCTCTCGCCGAATTGGGCGCCCACGTGCGTCCACAAGGCTTGGTGCAGCCCCTGATCATGAAGGTGATGGGACCGCTCGCCCACCCCATGGGTGTGGGGTTTGCATTTGCGCTCTCGCTCGACACCTTGGCCCAAGCGGGTCTGATGGCCGCCAAAGGCCATGAGATGGGAGGCTATGGGCTGATCGTGGTTTTTGCATCGAGTTTTGGCCTGGGGATGCTGCTAGCGGACTCGCTCAACGGGTTGTTGGTGCATTGGATGGTGAGACAAAGCGAGCAGCTCGCGCGCAGCACCACCCGAATCATGAGCGGGCTCATCGCCCTCCTCTCACTCACCGTTGTTTATGTCAGCATCAGCAAATCCCACTTCGCTGCGGCCAACCTCTGGTGGGACCAATGGGGAGTGGGCTGTGCGTTGGGCGCACCCCTGGTGGTGATGCTGTGGCTGGGCGCTCAGCGGCTGCGCCAAGGCGCCTTGGGCCTGACTAAGCGCAGCGCCATGACCCACTCGCCTTTGCATTAACAAGCACCCAACGCCCGCTCAGGAGCTGCGCCTTTCAGCTCGAGGGCTGCAAATGCAAATGTGGCATGCCCGAGGCGTGGTCATGCCCCTCAATGTGGTCCAACACCTTGACCGGCACGAACTGCACCGAGCCGTGTCTCACCCCGCGCTGTGACATGAGCCGGTGAGCCAAAGCGCGCACATCGGTGGTCGGGCCGCGCAGAAAACTCACCTCCAAACAATTGTCATGGTCCATGTGCACTTGCATGCTCGAGACCGTCAAGTGGTGGTGCTCGTGCTGGATGTGAGAAAGTCTCTCGGTCAAGGTGCGGTCATGGTGATCAAACACATAGCCCAAATAGGCGACACAATGCTCGCTTTGATTGGTCTTCAAGGCCTCTTGCGAGTGCCAGCCACGGATCAAGTCGCGCACCGCTTCGCTGCGTGAAGCGTAGCCGTGCTGTTGACTCAACTGGTCGAGCATGGCCGCCAACTCGGGCTCCAACGAAATGGTGATTCTCTCCATGACAGAATGCTCCTGAAAAAACTGTGAAGGGGGACTCGATCGCGTTAAACTCTGAGGTCCTGACAGCGATTGGACAGGCAGAGAACTCGCTGGGGAACGGTTGACGTCGCACAACACCCAGAGCCACCAGGGGTGGCTTTGACCATCTCTGCAGTATAGCCAAGCTCACCTCAACCGAATAGACCCCAGTGAACTTTTGCA
Organism: uncultured Burkholderiales bacterium; assembly: GCA_903887655.1. Lineage (GTDB taxonomy): Bacteria > Pseudomonadota > Gammaproteobacteria > Burkholderiales > Burkholderiaceae_C > Limnohabitans. The sequence continues at coordinate 1,026 of CAISQQ010000523.1, read as the reverse complement.
TGCCTGCCCACCCCAACCCTTCGCGTCTTCCCTGTCCTTGACTGCCCACTTGCCATGACACCCCAGCGCATTCCCATTTACTTGCTCACCGGTTTTTTGGGCAGCGGCAAAACCACCTTGCTCAAAGCCTGGCTTCAAGAAGAGGCCTTGTCCCGTGCTGCGCTCATCATCAATGAGTTGGGCGAAGTCGGGCTCGACAATCAGTTGCTCACCGCCGCTTCGGAGTCCTCGTCCTTGCTGGCCAATGCCTGTGTTTGCTGCTCGGGGCTCATGGGGTTGTCGCAAGCCTTGGAGGAGCTTTTTTGGGCGAGACTGGAGCGACGAGTGCCCCGCTTTCCTCAGCTTGTCATTGAAACCACGGGACTGGCCAACCCAGAGCCGATATTGCAGACACTGGCGAGCAACCCACTTTTAGAAGAGCGCTACACCTGGGGGGGCACCATCACTTGCTTGAGCGCCCCGAGCGCGCAGGCCGTGCTCAGCACCCACCCCGAGGCGAGAGCGCAGCTCAACAAAGCCAACGTCTGCATCATCACCAAAACCGATCAAGTCTCGGCGAGTGCGCTCGCGTCTTTGCGCCTGCAACTGCACGAGCAAGTGCAAGAACACAACCGCGATTGTCTCTTTTTGACCTCGTCCCACGCAAGCTTGGGTGCAGCAGCGGTGCTCGATGCACTATTGAAGTTTGCGCCCATCCCACCGGGCATCTCACCGGGCATCCCACCAGGCTTAGGCGAGCCGCACCCCGGCGCGGCCGCATCAGATCCTTCTGGTCCGTATGGCCAGTCTGAAACGGTGGAGGTCGACGTTGCGAGCACAGCGCATCATCCTGAACACCATGACCACCATGACCATCACGACCATCATGACAAAGAGGATCACCAACACCGCCACCATGCCCAAGCCCTGTGGTGGCCGCTCGCCCACAGCGACACCCAGGTCTTGAGCGAGGCCGATTTGTGCACTCAAATTGAGCAACTCCAAGACTTGCTGGGCTCCACCTTGCTGCGCTTGAAAGGTCGGGTC
>CAISQQ010000522.1 GCA_903887655.1 uncultured Burkholderiales bacterium | reverse complement strand
TGGCGAAAATGCACCGACTGCCCTGAAAAAGGCCCCACGCCTGAGGCGATGAACATGAGCCAAGACAGCATGGCGGCCCGCTCGGGGGTGCCAGGCGTCAAAGGCACAAAGCGCTGCTCTTTTTCAGCCAAATAAAGCAAGATGGCATTGCTGTCAAACACCGACACCCCGTTGTCCACGATGGCCGGAACTTTGGCGTTGGGGTTGATCTTCAAAAGCGACGCGCGAAACTGCTCGCCTTTGCGGGTGTCCACCGCAATGGCCTCGTAGGCCAAGCCCAATTCTTCCAAGAGGAGCGCCACCTTCATGGGGTTGGGGGCCGCGTTGTAGTAAAACTCAATCATGGTCGACTTCTTTCAAGGGAACAAGGGGTGTGGAGACGCATGAATATAGCACCAACTCGGTGAGGGTGAATTGGCGAGGGTGCGGTAAAGAGCAATGTCTTGTCCACTGTTGAGGGCATTGTTGGGGACACTGTTGAGACCAAACCCTCAGGTGTTGGCCCGCAGGGGTGTGTCGAGCGCCTGGGCTCTCTGGTTAAAATCACCTGCCCTCCCCCCTCACCCTCACCCTTCAAAACTCCAGACCATGCACACGTCCCTTGGCAGAACCCGCGCTCGCGCATTTGACCCCGAGGCTTTGGCCCGTTGGTTCGTGCAAGCCCACGCCCGAGGCGAGACGTTCAAGCGCGCACCCCAGGCCCTTCGAGCCCGCACCCCAGAGGAGGCCACCGCCGCCCAACAGGCCTTTGTCCGCCTCAAGAGTGAACAGTGTGGTCCCACGGTTGGCTGGAAAATCGCGCTCTCCACCCCCGTCATGCAAAAGATGGTGGGCCTGGCGCAACCGGTTGCAGGGCGCTTGCACCAAAAACAAGTCGTTGCCTCTCCCGCCCAAACCCAACTGTTGGCCTACACCCGGTTGATCGTGGAGTTCGAGATTGCCGTGGTCTTGAGTCGCGACCTCGAGCGAGGACCACACGCCCACACCGCAGCCTCAGTGCGCTCGGCAGTGGGTTGGATCGCGCCGGCCATCGAGTTGGCCGATGACCGATTGGCCAACTACCCCGACATGCACGACAAAGGGCTCGAGCTCACGGCCGACAACGCTTGGAACGAGGGGGTGATCAGGGGCGAGCAAAAAACGCTGGTCTCGCTTTTGCCCAAGGCCTGCCCCTTGGGTGCAGACGACCCCTTGGCCTGTCTGGCGGGCCAAGTCTCGCGCAACGGCGAGCCCATCGGACACGGCAGAGGTCGAGAATTGATGGGCCACCCGCTCGAGGCCTTGGCGTGGCTGGCCAATGCGGCGAATCAACGCGGTGAGGTGCTAGAAAAAGGGGAGCTTTGTATTTTGGGCTCCTTGGTGAGCTCGCAATTCCCCAAAGCCGGGGACCGCTTTGAGTACCAACTGGGTGGATTTGCACCCATTGCACTCCTCATCGACTGAGCGCCAAGCCCGCCGCTTTTTAAAACACGTCGGGCACGTACATCTCTGGCGGAATGGGGCCGCGCAAATAGTCGGGGTTGTGCACACGAGCGGGCAAATCGACCAAGGGGTGCTCAATGACTTGGTAGTGCACTTGGGAGAGCAAATGCGAGATGCAGTTGATGCGGGCCTTCTTTTTGTTGTCCGCTTGCACGACCCACCAAGGCGCATCGGCCGTGTGCGTTCTCTCGAGCATCTTTTCTTTGGCCTTGGTGTAGTCTTCCCAACGCCGCCTCGACTCCAAGTCCATGGGAGACAGCTTCCACTGCTTCAAGGGATCTTTGATGCGGGTGGTGAAACGCATGTGCTGCTCATCGTCAGAGATGGAGAACCAGTATTTCACCAAAATGATGCCCGAGCGAATGAGCATGTTCTCAAACTCGGGGACGGTGTTGAAGAACTCTTCGTACTGCTCGTCGTTGCAAAACCCCATGACTTTTTCAACACCGGCACGGTTGTACCAACTGCGGTCAAACAGCACCATCTCGCCACCAGCGGGCAAATGCGAGACGTAGCGCTGGAAATACCACTGACTGCGCTCGCGCTCGCTGGGTGCGGGCAAAGCGGCCACACGGCACACCCGAGGATTCAATCGCTGGGTGATGCGCTTGATGGCACCGCCTTTACCAGCGGCGTCGCGGCCTTCAAAAATCACCACGATTTTAAGTTTTTGGTGCACGACCCAGTCTTGGAGTTTGACCAACTCGCCTTGCAAGCGAAAGAGCTCCTTGAAGTAGCGCTGGCGCTCGAGCTTATCGCTCTCACTGAGGTTGGCAAAACTCACCTCTTCGTCGTCGAGCTCAATCTCGAGCTCCTCGTCAAAGGCGTCGAGCGCGTCTAAATAGCTGCGGTATTTGAAATCGTCTTGTTCCATACTTTCACCCCTTGTGACACGATGCTGACACACTCGGGTGACAGTTTCGTGACCAAGGCCACCTCACCACTCAAGCGTGCACGGCTTGGGGCTTGGCCACGGTGTTGATCTCGCGGCCCTGACCGAGCGCTTCGTTGACCCGGGGCATGACCTCATGGGCCATGAGCTCCATGGAGCGGCGACCCAAAGCGGGGTCGACCAAGTCCATGCCCGCATAGACGATTTCACCAAAGTCACCGGCCTCTTCTCGCAGTGCCAAAATCTGGTCGACCACTTGGTTGACCGTGCCCTTCAACACCAAGTCCTCGAGGAGCCTGTCCTCGGTGAGCAAGCTGTCGTCTTCGTCGGCGGTTTTCTTGAAAATCACGTGTCGCTTGCCCATCTTCATTTTGGTGAGCATTTGGCGGTAGTAGTAGCGGTAGGGGCTGTTCGCATCATCGGCGCCATAGCGCTTGGCCGTCGCATCATCATCGGCCACAAAGATCGTGCGGGCCACGCGCCAGTCCGTTGACAGCGCCACCTCGCCGACAGCTGCCTTGCCCTCTTGGTAATTCGCCCAGTGGCTGGGCAACCAGTGCGAGAGCAAAAAGTTGGCCGACATGGGGTGAAAGTCGCGCTTGCCCATGGCAATCACCCCTTTGGAGTGAGGGGCCACCACCGTGCCCACGATTTCGGGGCGGGGGCTTTGGTAGGGCTTCATCATGATGCCGCGGCCAATGGAGGGCAGGAAGGTTTGCTCGGTGGTGACTTTGAAGCGGTTGTTCTCAAAATCAATCTGGTAAGGCGCCTCTCGCTCCCAGATGGCCAAAATCACATCAATGGCTTCGGCAAACATTTGATTGCGGTCTTGCGACAAAATCCCCAAGGCCTCCGCGTCCGAGGCCAATGCGCCAGGGCTGATGCCAAAGATAAAACGCCCCTTGGCCAAGTGATCAAACATGGCGGCTTGACTGGCAATCAAGGTCGGGTGCGAGTGCGACAAGTTGGAGGTGCCGGAGCCGAGCTTGATGGTGCGGGTCTGGTCAATCAAGGTCGCCAAAAATAGCAGGCTATTGGTCACGTTCTCGGCCTGATCGGTGAGGTGCTCGCCCACAAACGCATCGTAAAAGCCCAACTGATCGGCCAAGATGATGGTCTGGCGGTCTTCTTGCAAGGTTTGGGTCGGGTTGCGTCCCAAGGGGTGCAAGGGCATGGTGAAGTAGCCTAAACGCATAGTGCACTTTCTGTGATTGGAGTCTGCGGTTCAAACCGAACCCAGTGTCATGGATCATTTTACGTTGGACTCGGGGGAAACGTCGACTCATGTCGGTACCGATGCAGTCAGGACAAACCCTTTAACCCAAAAGCGCCCGCTTGTGCCACAGTACGGGAGTGCGATCAGCATGGGCTGGGCACTGGGCTTGTCGGGGATTTTTGAAGGAACCCTGGCGGGCTCAAAGATCCTCTGATTTGATACTTTTTCTCTGGCGATGAACATGGACCGCATTGACCCCACACAGCCCTGCCCCAACTTGTCACCCGAAGCGCTGCGCTTGGGCAAAGGCGTGTCGACCCTGAGGGCCGTGTTGCTGATGCTGCTCACGAGCTTGAGCTTGCCAAGCGATCTGTGGGCCGCTGAAAATCCCAGCAACTACCCCAGCCGAGCGGTCAAATTGATTTTGCCCTATGCCGCGGGGGGGTTCACGGACCAGGCCAGTCGCGTGGTGAGCGACAGTCTCACGCGCACCTTGGGTCAACCCTTCATCCTCGAGTCCAAGGCCGGTGGGGGCGGACGCATTGGTGCCGAGTACATCACCAAAGTCGCCCCCGACGGCTATGAACTGCTCATGACGACCAATGGTACCCACACCTACATGGCGGTGACCGAGAAGAACCTCTCCTACGACCCGATCAAGGACTTCACCCCGATCTCCCTCATCGGCACCTATGGCCTTTTGATGGTCATCAACCCGAGTATTCCCGCACAAAACCTGGGCGAATTCATCAAATACGCGCGTGCCAACCCTGGGCGACTCAATTACGCCACCTCGGGTGTGGGCAGCGGCCTGCATTTCGCTGGCGAGCTCTTCAAGTCCATGGCCGATGTGAACATGGTGCACATTCCCTACAAAGGGTCGGGCCCGGGCATGCAAGACGTGATTGCGGGCACCTGCCAGGTGATTTTTGACGGCGGGGCCAAGCCCTTTGTGGATGCGGGCAAAGTCAGACTGCTGGCCACCACCTCCGGAAAGCGCGACCCGCGCTACCCCCAGATGCCCACGATGGGAGAAGCCGCCCTCGCGGGTTATGATCTCACCTATTGGCTCGGGCTCTTGGGACCCAAGGGTTTGCCTAAAGAGATCCAAATGAAACTCAACGCGGCCATCAAAACCGCCTTGGCCGATCCCGAGGTGCAAGCCAAACTCAATGGCATGGGGCTCAATTTGGTGGGCAGCTCCCCCGAGGCCTTGGTGGCCGACATCAAACAAGAAACCGAAAAACTGCGCGCCATTGCGGCCACCATCCCGGGTGGCGTTCAATGACCCCACACCCTTCAGGGCCCTGATCGCGGAGAAAGATCACCGAGCTCGAAGCCCATCCAACCCACCCTCCAAGGGGCAGATGAATGCCATGGCGATGCGCTCCATCCCCATCATCCCCATCATCCCTTGGTCACTCTTTTTTTAATCCCAGGAGTATTGTTTTGCCCATCGTAAAAATCAGAGACGTCAACATCAACTACAGCGTGAGTGGTGACAGCGGTCCTTGGCTGGTCTTGGTCACTGGCGGGCGCCGAGGCTTCAGCGAGTTCAACGCCTTTGCGCAAAAAATCGCGGACAAGGGTTTTCGGGTGATTTTGCATGACCGCAGAAACACCGGGGCCTCCGATGTGCTCATCCAAGGCCAAGACGGCGAGGAAGAAATTTGGGCCGACGATTTGGCGCTGCTGCTCGAGCACCTCCAAGCCACACCGGCCTTCGTGGGCGGCACGTCCTCAGGCGCGCGCTTGTCAATGTTGGTCTACAACCGCCACCCCGAGTTGGTCAAAGGTTTGGTGCTCATGCGCATCACGGGCGGCGCCTTCGCTGCGGGACGGCTGCCCAACACCTACTATGGCCAATTCATCAAAGCGTGCCAAGACGGTGGCATGAAGGCGGTGTGTGAGACCGAGCAATACCAAGAACGCATTCAAGCCAATCCGGCCAATTTGGCGCGCTTGATGGCCATGGATCCCCAGGACTACATCCGGACCATGACGCTTTGGCTCGAGATCTTCAAGTCCGGCCCCGTTTCACCCGTGCTCGGCATGGAAGTTGAAAAACTCCAAGCGATCAATGTCCCCACCTTGGTGATTCCTGGCAACGACAAAACCCATGACTCCCAAGGCGGCATTGCGACGGCCAAGCTCATCAAAAACTCCGTGCTCTTCCAACTCCCCATCCAAGATGAGGATGTGGACGTGCTGCCGTTTTCAGCCTGGGCACCCCATGAAGAAGCGATGGCCCAGGCCATGGCCAACTTCATGAAGCAGCACCAAGCCTAGAGCGCCCTGTTGCGCTTTGTGTTCATTGTGTTGTTATCCACATTCACCGCCTCCATGACCTCAAGCGATGCATCCACCTCGAGCGACCACTGCGCTATTCATGCCATGCTTGCCATGCATGCCCAGCACAGTGCGCAGTGCTCAAGACCTCGCACCGGGCTCCTCACTGTAGAAAGCGTCCCATGAACTCAACTCTACCGACTCAACCCTTTGGCTTTGGCCTTGGCTTTAACTTTGGCCTGGGTGTTGTCCCCCTGTGGCAGCGACTGACGCCACTTTTGCGCCAACACAAAGGATCGCGTTCGGGAGGCCTTGAGCATGCAAGTGGTCTACTCTTGGATCTTGCACTTGCTCTTGCTGTTGCTCTTGCTCTGGCTTTTGGATTGGGGTTGACGGGCAAAGCCCAGGCTGACACCTATCCGAGCAAACCCATTCGCGTGATCATCCCAGCCGGTGCAGGCGACAGCTGCGACACCTTGGTGCGAGTGCTTGGCCCCAAGGTCACGGAGAGAATCGGGCAGCCCTTTGTGCTCGACAACCGCCCGGGGTCATCGGGCCAACTGGGCTTGAGTTTGATCAAGCAAGCGACTCCCGATGGCTACACCTTGGGCTGTGGGCAAGGTGGCAATATGGTGATCGTGCCCTTGGTCTATCAAAAGGTACCGTACGACACCAAAAAGGATTTCGCCCCCATTGCACTCTTGGCCTCCAACTTCTTGGCCCTCATTGTTGGGCCCCATGTCCCCTACAAGACCACCGAGGAGCTCATCGCTTTTGCCAAGAAGAATCCTGGCCGGCTCACCTTTGGGACCAATGGCGAAGGGGCTTTTTTGCACATGGCCACCGAGCAGTTCAGCCAGCAAGCAGGGATCACCTATTTGCATGTGCCCTACAAAAGCATGCCCGCCGTGTTCACCGAAATGCTGGGGGGCCAAATTGACGCGAGTCTGGCCTCCTACATCGCGGCCGAGCCCTTGATTGCGTCTGGAAAACTCAAAATGCTCGGTATCGCGCGCATGACGCGCTTGCCGGAATACCCCAATGTGCCCACGCTCTCCGAGACGCTTCCAGGTTTTGCATCGGGCGGCTGGTTTGGCATGATTGCGCCCACGGGGGTTCCTGCCGAGGCCATTGCACTCATCAACAAAGAATTCAACCTGGCACTCAAAGACCCGGAGATCATGGATCGCATGAAAAAACTCGGCCTCGACACCCACACCGAGTCACCACAGTATTTCACCGACACCATCAATGCCGATTTGGCGCGGTGGGGCAAATTGCTCAAAGACATCGATTTCAAAAAAATGTAGCCGCCCCGCC
>CAISQQ010000521.1 GCA_903887655.1 uncultured Burkholderiales bacterium | reverse complement strand
TGTTTCAATATGAACTTTGATGCCCAATGAGGGCTGAGTTTTTTTTCACCAAAGTAACGATAGACCGGATCTTAAGAGGCAGTGGATTGGTCATGTATTTCAAAATAATTCATCAGTTCTTTTTGTGCTTGCTCTTCGTTGCTTCAATGCCGATCGCCAGGGCCGAATTTCCTGATCACTCTGTGAGGCTGGTGGTGCCTTTCACACCGGCAGGCGCTGTTGACGGTATAGCGAGACTGTTCTCTGCGGATTTTGGAAAAAACTTAGGTCAACCTGTTTTGGTAGAGAACAAGCCAGGCTCTGGTGGAACGATTGGTATCACCACTGTGACTGGAGCGCCGGCCGATGGATATACCCTCTTGCTCGGAAACATCGCCACCGCCTCAGCACCTGCTTTGTACCCCAAAGCGGGTGTCAACACCAAGTTACTCGATCCAATCATTTTGATCGGTCGCTCGGCTTATGTGTTGGCGGTGAGGAATGAGTTTCCCGTTAAATCGGTCTCTGAATTGGTGAGCCTGGCCAAATCTCATCCTGGCAAATACAACTATTCCTCTGCTGGTTCTGGATCTGCCATTCACTTGGCTGCAGAGCTCTTCAAAGCAAAGGCTGGTGTTGACATCGTGCATGTTCCCTACAAAGGGGCGGGTCCTGCAGTCAATGCACTACTAGCTGGGGATGTGGAGATGATGTTTGGGTCCATCTCAGAGCTCAGACAACAGTTTCAAGTGGGCCGCTTGCGACCACTGGCTGTAACATCCAGCACGCGATCATCTGCACTTGCAGATGTTCCCTCAATGTCAGAGGTGGGTTTGAAGGATTACGATGTTGCCGGTTGGTACGGTATTTATGCGCCTAAAAATCTGCCTCCCGAAGTTCTTAAAAAGCTTCAAATCAGCGCTCAGGTGACCTTGAATTCGCCTAACGTTCAGCAGTTACTAAAGCAGTATGAGATGGAGCCCAGCAAGGGTTCTCCACAAGAGGCAGGTGAGACTCTAGAGAGTGAAGTCAAGCGTTGGAGTGAAGTCATTCGGCGCGCCAATATCGTTGTTGAATAAGGAGCCCTAATTGGGATTGCATGTACGCTCTGAGGGTAGTCCAACCCTCACCATTGATTTTGCCCATCATGTAACGGATACAAATTTTGATCAATTGTCGCCAAGCGTGATTCACGCGGCCAAAAGGGGTCTTTTGGATTGGGTGGGCTGTGCACTGGCTGCATCGAAACACAAAACATTGGATCTTTTGATTGCGACACTCAGGGAGGAGGGGGCATCTGAACAGGCGACTGTAATCGGCCGCCATTTAAAGCTCAGTCACATACAAGCTGCTTTGGTCAATGGACAAATGGGTCATTTGTTAGACTTTGACGATACCCATATGGGCGGTGTGGTGCTACATGCCAGTTCACCAACGCTTTCAGCGCTCTTGTCTGAAGCGCAGCGAAATCAACACTCTGGCGCTCAATTCTTGTTGGCTTATGTTTGTGGCTTTGAGGCGGCTGTTCGAGTGGGTCAGTCCTCTCCCTCTCATCATGCTGGTGGTTGGCACTTGACGGGTACTTTGGGTCACTTTGCTGCAAGCGTTGCTGTAGGGCGTTTAATCGGACTCAACGCCGAACAAATGGTATATGCAATGGGCATAGGTGCAACTCAGGCGAGTGGCATGCAACAAAACCGTGGCACCATGTGCAAGTCTTTTCATGCGGGGCGTGCGGCCTCTAATGGAATCTTGGCTGCCAGATTGGCCAAAAATGGATTTAACAGCAGTGATGAAATTGTTGAGGGCAAGCGCGGGTTTTCCAAAATTTACAGCGTCGACTCCAACCCCAATCGAATGCTCGAGGGTCTTGGCACTTCTTGGGAAATTGAGAGAAACGGATACAAGCCTTATGCCTGCGGTGTCGTGTTGCACCCGGCCATTGATGTGATGATTCAAGCCCATCGTTGTGGCCGTATCGCACTTGATTCTCAACGCATCAAGCGCATTGATGTTCGGGTCAACCCATTGGTCATTTCCATCACTGGAACTGTCACACCTACCTCAGGACTGCACTCCAAGTTCAGTATTTACCACAGTGTTTGCGTGGCTTTGCTGGATGGGAAAGCGGGTATCGAGCAGTACTCTGATGCACGTGCCAATGACCCCAAGGTGGTGAGTATGAAAGAAAAGGTGAGCATCACGGGAGATGAGTCCATGGCTCGCGACCAAGCCCGAGTCCTTATCGAACACGACGGGGGTGTCGAGGAATTTTTTGTCGAACACGCTTCGGGCACCGTTGACAATCCGATGTCTGATGAAGCCTTGATGGATAAGTTTTTTGGAAACGCCGCCTTTTGTCTCAATCCAGCCAAGGCCAAACAGGTGGCCGAGCTGATTTGGCACTTTGAAGAAGTCGAAGATGCAAGCATTTTGATGCCGCTTTTGGCCTAATCTCTTTAGAACTAAATTTTCACAATGTCGAAAATCCTCTCGCCGATGCCCGTTTTGTCAGACTACATCTCCAAAGCGCTCACGCATGATCTGCCGGATGACGTACTTACCAAAGCGAAGTTCCATTTTTTGGACACGGTCGCATCCATGATTAGTGGTTCGCAAATGCTTGCAGGTCAAAAAGCCATAGACTTCGTCAAAGTGCAAGGCGAGGTATCGGGTGGATCTACCGTTTTGGGAACTCACCTTAAGACGACTGCCATTCACGCAGCATTGGCAAACGGTATGTTTGGTCATGCCGACGAAACCGATGACTCGCATGCCGAGTCCTTGACTCACCCCGGTTGCGCAATAGTGGCTGCCGTCCTCTCCAGTGCTGAGTATTTTGGGCGAAGTGGTTTAGATATGCTCAAAGCGATGGTTTTGGGTTACGACGTTTGTTGTCGTTTGACAAAATCGCTACACGCTTATGATTTCAGGGTCCAGGGGCATTCGTCTCACTCATTCGGGCCTAATTTTGGCTCTGCAGCCGCAGCCGGCGCCTTGGCAAGCGTGACAGCAGAGCAGGCCTGTTACTTGATGTCTTATGCTGCCCAACAAGCGTCCGGGATCTCTTCATGGATGAGAGACAAAGACCACATTGAAAAAGCCTTTGACTTTGGGGGGATGGCTGCAAGAAATGGGGTCACAAGCGCCATCATGGTCTCATTGGGATTCACCGGTGTGGATGATGTTTTCTCAGGCGAGCGCAATTTCTACGTGGCTTATGGTAATGACCCCATCATCATGGAGCTTGCCACGGATTTGGGCAAGCGCTATGAAATCATGCAAACCAGTATCAAGCGTTGGACCGTTGGTTCACCGATACAAGCCCCATTGGATAGCTTGGATGTATTGATTCGAGCTCACCCTTTTAAAATTCAAGATATTTCACGCATCAATGTGATCATCCCCCATGAATCTTTGACCATTGTGAATAACCGTGAGATGCCTGAAATTTGCATGCAGCATTTGTGTGCAGTGATGTTGATCGATAAAAACATGAATTTTTCAAAGGCTCATGACCGCTTACGGATGAAAGATCCGGAAGTGTTGAAACTCAGAGAGCTGATTGATTTGACAGGAAGCGATGAATTGTCCAAGCAAATGCCGACTCGCCAAGGCGTTGTTGAAATTCATCTGAAAACCGGACAAGTCCTTCGTGAATACACCCAGGCAGTGAGGGGAACACCTTTGAACGCCATGAGCCGAGAGGAACTCAATCACAAGTGTATTGAGCTGATGGCTCCAGTTCTGGGTAAAAGTTCTGCAAGCACCATCTGTGAATCTGTTTGGGAGCTTGAAGGTTTCACATCAGCTCAAGACTTCACCAAAATTTTAACCAAGACGCAATAAGCTAAGATTTGAAAAAGTTAGTTCTTGTTTGAGATTTTTTGTATTCAATCACTCAAAGCATACTCACTGGACTTAATTATCCTTGTAATTTCGTCAGGATGTGACTGAAATACAAGGATGTTTAATCGTTTAGCACTCTCCAAAATCGCGGGTCAACTGGCGTGGAGTCCTGCCGTGGGCATCTTGGGACCTCGTCAAGTGGGCAAGACGACTTTGGCCCAGATGCTGGCAAGGGATGCTGAAAAGTCGGTTTACCTGGACTTGGACAGCTCGCAGGCCTTGGCCCAACTGGCCAATCCAAGCGCTTGGAAAAACTCATTACGCATTGACCGCCAAGACAATATTCAAGACGAAGGTGCGTCAACGCCTCAAACTGATCTGCCGTTGGTGTCTTTTCGCTCTTTTGGGGCAAAGCAGTGGCCTGCCATCGCTGGTTTGAAGTGGCTTTGGATGGGAAGACTGCCCTCTGGGGCTTTGGTGCAAACCCTGAGGCCTATGGGGTGGCACTCC
>CAISQQ010000520.1 GCA_903887655.1 uncultured Burkholderiales bacterium | reverse complement strand
TCACGGGAAAGAGCTGAAAATCCATAGATCCCACATTGGTTTGAATCCGTATATAGGTATTTTGATTGGAGGATGAACCGATGGAGAGAATATTCCCCACAGTCACCACCACATTGTTGTAGGTCGTCGACCCAACTTGCACACTGGGGATCGACAGCTGGTTATTGGCTGGGTTGTAGGTATCTGCCGCATAACTTGTATGGATCCAAGTCAACAGCATCAATACTAGGAACTTCATGACTCACCTCTTCATCATTACGCTGGAAATCAAAGACCATTTTAGCCTTCGTCAGTGATGGACGCTCGATCCAACCCATTGGGCTCAGCACGCGCAAGCTTCAGGACTGAAATATACGCCTTCACGCCGAGCAAGAGCATGAGCATGGGCATGAGCGAGGGGATTATCGAATATGACGACAGCAAGCTCTTGGATGCGTCTCCCATGGCCCGATCCCATTGCGCATAGAGCTTGACTTCACAACGACTCAAGTGACACCCGCCCCTCCCTTTGGGTCCCTAGAGACCCAGAAAGAGACTAGCCCGGTATGGGAGCCATGGAGCCTTCGATTTGCACGCGAAAACCAGATCTGACATTGGGCCAGTAATCCCAGATGGCTTTGTGTTGGGCACACCGATTATCCCAAAACGCAATTGAGTTTTCTTCCCAGCGAAAGCGGCATGACCATTCGTCACGACCGATGTGGCGGTATAAAAACTTCAAAACAGCATCACTTTCATTTCTCGGCAACTCGTTGATATGGGACGTGAAGTCCCAATTCACATAAATGCCCAGCCGCTGACTCTCGGGATGGCGAACGATGACAGGGTGGGTCGAAATGGGCGTACCGGGCCCAAAGACTCGCGTTCCGTCGTGAGTGGCAGTTAGCCCTTTTAAGAAGTCTTTCATTCGATCGGATAATGCTTCATAGGCCGCGTAAGTGCTGGCAAACATGGTGTCACCGCCACTGTTTGGGGGCAATGTATGGTTATAAAGCATGCTACCCAGCGGGGGAAATGGAGCACAGGATTGATCACTGTGCCAATTTTCACCAGAGATGCGAATGGAGTTTTCATCGTAATGAAATTTTCTCACCAATGGATTATCAGTCCCCTTGCTGATCGTATTGACGCCAACGTGTTTACCCAATGAACCAAAGTGACTGGCAAACCTAATTTGATCATCAAAATTTATTTTTTGATCCCGAAAAAATAGAACTTGAAACTGAATAAATGCTCGTTTGACCTCTTCGATCTGGGTCTGCGAAAGCTCTTTTGTCAAATCAATGTCAGTGATGACCGCACCGATATGCGGCGAATAGGGACTGACTTGGATACTTCGATAATCTTTGTTTAAATCAACTTTGTCAGCATGAATGGGGGCGCCTACGCTACTGGTATACATACAGTCACATCCTTTTTCTGTTTAGAAATTGCTCAATCGATCTTGGTCCCGGTGAGTTTGATCACCTTCGCCCATTTCACAAGCTCATTGTTGACAAATGCTGCAAATTCTTCAGGTGTAGAGCTCGAAGCTTCTACACCAATGGCCGTCATCGATTTTTTATAGCTCTCGTTTTGGGTGGCTTTGGCAACTTCGGCATTGAGCTTATCAACCAGGGAGCGGGGCGTTGCACTTGAGGTGAAGAGCCCAGTCCAGCTATCGACCTCATAACCTGGCAGACCCGCTTGTTGAAAGGTCGGCAATTCGGGATTTGATGGCCAGGGCTTACTCGATGTCACCGCCAAGGCACGCATCTTGCCTGATTGCACCAATGTCATGGCATTGGTAATGGTCTCGATCATCATAGAGACGTTGCCAGACATCAAGTCATTGACCGCAGCGCCACCACCTTTGTAAGGCACGTGCACCAAATCAATACCCGCTGTTGTTTTCAACAATTCACCAGCCAGATGGGATATGGATCCATTGCCCGCAGACGCATAGGTGAGCTTGCCAGGGTTATTTTTCGCATAAAGAATCAATTCTTTCACGGAATGAATTGGCAATGTGCTGTTGACAATCAAGACGCTCGGGTTGAAGGCCAAAATTGAAATAGGCTGCAAATCTTTGACAGGATCAACGGGAAAATTCTTGAATAAGACAGGTGCCACACCATTGGTGCCAATGGTGCCGTAAAGCAAGGTGTGCCCGTCGGGGTTGGCTTTGGCAACTGCTTCAATCGCCACCCCGCCCCCGCCGCCTGGTTTGTTGTCTACAAAATAAGGCGTGTTCGTTTGTTCACTGAGTTGCTTGGCCAAGTTTCTTGCCATCACATCTGAGGATCCCCCGGCCGCAAAAGGCACCAAGATTTTATAAGGCTTGGTTGCGCTGACTTGCGCGAAACCATCGGACGATTGCACCCATAAGATGCATTGAAAGACGACACTGAATGCAAGTTTTAAAACGTGGTGCTTTCTCATGAACATGCGACATCCCATTCAAAAAAACACATCATGACACAAATTAAACGGTCATTGAAGCGCAAATGGGATGCCTCATGGAAAACGAGCAAAAACTGTCGCCATCAGCAGTGTGCGAGCAAAATCAGCTCGAGTCCACTCAAAAAATTCAATCAAATCAAAGACTTGCGATCAATATCTCAACCCACGAGCAATACTTCTTCGGATTTTTCGTGTTGAATGCTTCAAGGGTGTTGTGAAACACACCAAGACATGAAGTCACTTCAACGAGCAGACTCAACACTTCTCGCGCCGGCAGTCACGATTTTTGTCAGTCGGTGGCCTTGATTCACGCTGTTGCACAGGGGCAGGCTCGCGGCGCAGTTCTTGTTGAGGTTGAAAGGTTTGACGCGGCAGTTCACGGTGTTCTTGCGCGGGTTGTCCAGGTTGTGCGGCTTGGGGGATGGGGTTGGGACGCTGAGGGTTGACCAACGCCGGGGGAGCACTCAATGGAGGCCGAATTCCCTCGGGTCGTGATCGATTGGGCTCACCCCAGGGTCGAGTGCCTTCTTGGCTTTGAAACCCACCGTTGTTGCGTCTTTCATTAAAGTGGTTTTCATTCACAAGTCCTGTTGGGGCTCTGTCGTGAATGGAGCCCATTGGGGGATTGGGCCGCCACTGTCCGTTGCTGTTCACAATGGAGCCAAAAACAGGTCTTTTGCCATTGATCACGCCTCCACCCGCTCTCCACCGGTCGATCTGAATCTCAGGTGGTCGGTGGTAGACAAAGTACCCGCGGTAAATTTCTCGACCACCAACACCATACCAAGCGCCATCAACATATCGCATGGGCATCACACAAAAGCACGAGCCTGGTGCGTCAATGTAGAGGGGATAGAAGGCAACGCCAGGATGATCGTCATAGTAGACAGGCGCATCCACGATGTATTCGGTCGGGGGGATGTAGCCATAGGAGACTTGTCCTTCCTGTGCGTAAGGCGATTGAAGCTCAGCACACCCGCCAAGGATCAATAACGACATCAGAAGAAAAAGCGGTTGAATCATTGAAGTTAACATGGATAAATTGATGCTCGACTCCAAGTGCAATCCATTGGCATGCAAAAGTGATCGAATGGTAGAGGCACCCATCCTACCACCGCCAGAATCAACATCCTCATGGGCCATTGGGCATACATTAAGCACACATTGATCACACTTGGGGCGCTGAATCTCAAACCTGTCAAGACTCGAGGTCGCGGTCACACCGCTTGGACTCAGCAACACAAGGTCACTTCATGGGCTCAACGCATCTTCAAGTGAGACCCGATTGAGTTAGAAACTGGGGGGGAGTTTGAGTTTGGACCAACTGATGGATCGCGCTCGTTCATGGTTTACACCATCGCGTACATTCTTAT
>CAISQQ010000519.1 GCA_903887655.1 uncultured Burkholderiales bacterium | reverse complement strand
TCTTTCTTCGCTTGACCCACCCTCTGGCGTCGCGCGGGCCCCATCCCCTGCGCGCGAGGCCTCCCTCCCCCAAGCCGTCGACACCCCGTCTGGGCGTGCAGCGCCCAGCACCCGGCCCATGCGCGCGCCCTCGAGTGCGGCTTCCCAAGCGAGCACCCTGGCCCACGCGAACGAGCGCGCTCCACGCGAGCCCCTGCCCGCTCTCCAGTCCATGCCCTGGCCTGCACTGCTCGAACAAGCGCAACACTGTCAGGCCTGCAGCTTGGGCACAGGCGCCAAAGCCCGGCTTTTTGGCCTGAGCTCTTGGAGCCCCACCAAGGTCACGCCCTGGCCGATGGCGCCCGCCCCTGACAACACGCTCGCTGCGCCCAAACCCAGCCCCGTCTTGATCGTGGCCGATGCCCCGCAACTCGATGCCAATGGCCAGGCACTCGCATTCTCTGCGATCAGTCACCCGCTCTTTGAACAATTCTTGCGTGCCGCGTCCTGGCTCGCCCGCGGGGCGAGCGACCAGGACAGCCGCGCAACGTCTGGCGAGCCCAACGACGAAATCATGATCACCCACATGGTCAAATGCGTGGGCGCCAGACCCAGCGTTGATCCTCAGCACTACCACACCTGTGCGGCTTATTTGCGGGCACAAATCCTTCATCTCAAACCCCTAGTCCTGTTGGTCATGGGGCGCATGGCGGCACAAACGCTGGTGCACAACACCGAGCGCCAAGGTCTGCCCCACGGCAAGTTGTGCGGTCAACTCCTCGACTTTGAGGGCACGCCCATGGTGGTGACCCAACCGCCCGAGTATTTGTGGCGCACGGGCCAAGACAAAGGAAAATCCTGGCATGACCTGTGTCTGGCTTTGTCTGTGGTGCAAGCAGCTCGAGAGAAGTGAACCACGGGTTCAGTCACGCTGATGGCCCCGGGGCGCGCAGCGCGTGAACATCAATGTGTGTCCATGCCCCAGGGCGTGGCGCAAGCTCAGTGAAAGAAAGTGAACTGGCGATGAATTTTTTAGACCAATTGCGCAGTGCCCGACAAGCCCACCACAGCCTTCTTTGTGTGGGTCTGGACCCGGAGCCCTCGCGTTTCCCTAGCCACTGGCAAGGACGCAGCGACAAGACCTTCGAGTTTTGTGCGGCCATTGTGGACGCCTGTGCGGATCTGGTCTTGGCCTTCAAGCCTCAAATCGCGTATTTTTCAGCATTGGGCGCCGAGAAAGATCTCGAGCGACTCATGCGCCACATGAAAGACGTGGCGCCCCAGGTGCCCATCATTTTGGACGCCAAGCGTGGCGATATCGGGTCCACGGCCGAGCAGTACGCGCTGGAGGCGTTTGAGCGCTACGGCGCCGATGCCATCACTTTGTCGCCCTACATGGGACTGGACTCCATCAGCCCTTATTTGAAATACCATGACAAGGGTGCTTTTTTGTTGTGCCGCACCTCCAACCCCGGGGGGGCTGATCTGCAAAACTTGCACGTGAGCGGCCAAGGAGCCCAAAGCGGCCAAGGCGGTGTTTTACCCGAGCGCTTGTATGAACACGTTGCCCATCTCGCGCAGCATCACTGGAACACCAATGGCCAACTCGGTTTGGTGGTGGGTGCAACCTTCCCCGAGGATATCGAGCGGGTGCGCCGCCAAGCCCCTCACTTGCCTCTCCTCATCCCCGGTATTGGTGCACAAGGAGGAGACGCACAACAAACCCTCCAGGCGGCCTGGAAGAATGAGGACACGCCCATTGTGATCAACTCATCCCGAGCGGTTTTGTATGCCTCGCCCGAGCGTGATTACGCCCAAGCCGCGCGCGCACAGGCGCTTCAAACCCGAGACCTCCTTGAGCAAGCGTTGACGCTGCACTTGGCCACATTGGCCTAGCGCCAAGGCCGGGGCCCGGGTCTCAAATCAGCGGCAACAGTGCTTGAGCATGGCCGAGCTCAAGCGCTCAAGCGCTCAAAGGCTCAAAGGCTCAAGCGCTTGCGGCTTTGTCGAGCAGTTTTTTCAGATAACGGCCGGTGAAACTCTGGGGATTGCTGGCCAATGTCTCTGGCGTGCCCACCCCCACCACAAAACCTCCGGCGTCGCCGCCTTCGGGGCCCATGTCAATGAGCCAGTCGGCGGTTTTGATCACATCCAAATTGTGCTCAATGATGACGATGGTGTTGCCCGCATCACGAAGCGTGACCAGCACCTTCAAGAGCAGCTCAATGTCGGCAAAATGCAGCCCCGTGGTGGGCTCATCCAAGATGTACAAGGTGCGGCCCGTGTCTCGTTTGGACAACTCAAGAGCGAGCTTGACACGTTGGGCCTCCCCCCCAGAGAGCGTGGTGGCCGATTGACCCAGCTTCAAATAGCTCAAGCCCACGTCCATCAAGGTTTGGAGCTTTCTTGCAATGGTGGGCACCGCATCAAAGCAATGGATGGCCGCCTCCACCGTGAGGTCCAAAATTTGGGCAATGTTCTTGCCCTTGTAGAGCACTTCCAAGGTTTCGCGGTTGTAGCGCTTGCCGTGACAAATGTCACAGGGCACATAAACGTCGGGCAAGAAATGCATCTCCACTTTGACCACCCCGTCGCCTTGGCATGCTTCGCAACGACCACCCTCGACGTTGAAGGAAAACCTCCCCGCACCATAACCGCGCTCGCGCGCCATGGGCATTTCAGCGAGCAACTCCCGAATGGGGGTCATGAGCCCGGTGTAGGTGGCCGGGTTGCTGCG
>CAISQQ010000518.1 GCA_903887655.1 uncultured Burkholderiales bacterium | reverse complement strand
TGGGCCGGGTGCTGGGCGCTGCACGCCCAGACGGGGTGTCGACGGCTTGGGGGAGGGAGGCCTCGCGCGCAGGGGATGGGGCCCGCGCGACGCCAGAGGGTGGGTCAAGCGAAGAAAGAGGAGAAAGCGGTGAGGAGAACTCTCTACCCAAAAGCGAGATGCCCATTTCCTGCAAGATGTCGAGTTGTCGGTCGTTGAGTTGCATCCTCACAGTCTCCGGCTCATGATCTTGGCGTTCTCGCGCACGCCAGGCGAGAGGGGGTAGTAATTCTTGCGCTCCCCCACCACCCGAAAACCGAAACGTTCATAAACCGCAATGGCGCGCGCATTGCTGACGCGCACTTCAAGCCAGATCCATTGGGCGTGCACTTGAAGGGCCCGGGCCAACACCACATTGAGCAGCAGCAAACCCAGTCCTTGAGCGCGGTGGTCTTTGTGCACCGTGATATTGAGCAAATGCACCTCTTGGTGGCCTTTCATGGCGACAAAGTAGCCCAACAAGGCGTCACCTTGCCAGAGCAATTCGCACCAATTGTCGTGCTTTAACGCGTCCGTGAAGTTCCCACGGGTCCAGGGCTTGGCATAGGTGGTCTGCTCAATGTCGAGCAAGGCATCGAGGTCGTGCTCACGCAAAGGCTTGATCAAAAGGTCCGCGGGCCAGGTGGGGTCGCTGCCCGGGCCCTGTGAGTCGGCAGCCCACGCCGACCCAGGTTCGGTGTTGAAAGGCTGCTGCTCGGACAGGTGTTGGGTTTGCCTAAGCATGGTCGCGCGCAGGGCTGCTGGTTTCATGGGCAGTGAGGGCGTGAGCCTGGGCGCGCTCGAGCGTGGTTTGGGCCACTTGATCGCGCAGGTACCAAGGCGTCGGCCGCCCCAAGACCACGGGGTCCAAATCATGGGGCTCGGGTGTGCCTTTGAAGCGGGCCGATGTGTTGCTATCGGCGTCACCTTGGCCACTTGTTGTAGCCTCTTTCGAGGCGAAATACTGCTGCGCCAAAACCAATAAACCCAGGGCACTGGGCTCGCAAAAGCACCAAGTGAGGTTCAAGTTCGCGCCCCAGTTGAGGGGGACTTGCTGGTCGTTGACGGCCCCTGCGTTGCCCACGATCAAGGTGGGGCTGCTCATGTCTGGCCATGGTTGGGGCCACTCTGAGGCCGACTCGCTGGCGAGTTGAGGCGCGTTGTGACAAACCCATTGCTGGGCATGCCAGCGGTAGCTGCCCCAGTACACTTGTTGCATGCGCGCATCCAAAGCGCACACCACACGCTCGTGGGTGTGGCCTTGCAAGCGCGCTGTTTGCGCCAAGCATTGCAGCGTGCTGAACCCCAACGTGGGAATGGATTGGGCCAAGGAAAAACCTTGGGCAACGGAGACAGCGGTTCTGAGTCCGGTGAAGGCCCCGGGGCCTTTGGTGTACACAATGGCGTGAAGGTCAGCAAAGGACAGCTCGAGCGCCCTGAGCGCCTCCAAGCAGCGGGGGATGAGGGTCGCGGAGGTTTTAGAGGCGTTGGGCAATTCGGCCTGCCACGACGCTTCGCCGCTTTGGAGGGCGATGCTCGCGTGCGGTGTGCTGGTGTCCAGGGCCAAAATGTTCATGGTTGAATTATCCCTGAAATGGGCCCGTTGTCGGTGTATCGAGCGCGTGGCGGGCAAAAGCATTGTCAATGCGCTTTGAGCCCGTTACAGTGCGTCGTGAGCGTGTTCTTTGGTGCCCAAACGCACCAGCCAGGAGTGGACAAGACAATGAACAGACAACACAGGGGTGGGTGCGCATGAAGTTCTTGAGCGATCAGGTTGGGAAGGGTGCCATCGGCTTTGAGGTTCGGGCTTGGCGAGTGGCGTGGGCGGTGACCTGGCTGGTGGTGCTGGTGGGCAGTGGGGTGCAAGCCCAGGCTCAGGCGCAGTCGGCCCCAGTGCCCTCCAGCAAAGCGCCAGCGCGTGCACAGCCTGAGGCCGGCTTGCCCGAAACCATTGTTCGCTGGATGCAAACGCTCGAATTGCCCGAACAAAGTCTGAGTGTGGTGGTGCGTGAGGTGGATACGGGTGCCGAGCCCATTCACCACCGAGCCGAGGAGATGCGCACGCCCGCATCCCTCATCAAACTCGTGACCACGCAAGCCGCCTTGGACTTGTTGGGTCCGGCCTTTGTGTGGCAAACCCCGCTGTATGTGAGCGGGCCCATCCAAGGCGGGGTCTTGCGCGGGGATGTGTATGTGAAAGGCTCGGGCGACCCCAAATTCAACCTCGAGGCGGCCACCAAACTGCTGCAGTCTCTCAAAGCCATGGGGGTGCAACGCATCGAGGGCGACTGGGTGATTGACAAGACACTGTTTGACCTCCATCCCAAGGACCCTGGGGCGTTTGATGGTGAGCCCCTCAAGCCCTACAACGTGGGGGCCGACGCCTTGTTGGTGAACTTCAATGCCTTGCTGCTCACCTTGACGCCCGACGCGGTGCTGCCGCTGGCGCATGTGCGGGTGCAGCCCCCCCTCTTGGGCCTGGTCTACCCCGCAAGCGTGCCGCTCACTGCCGGGCCTTGTAGCGATTACCGAGCGCAATTGAAGGCGGACTTTTCGCAGGCCTTGTCGATTCGACTCGCCGGGAGCTATCCGCGCGCCTGCGCCCAACAAGTCTGGCCTTTGGCGCCGCCCAATGCCCAAGAGTTCAGCGCTCGCGCCTTGGCCGGTTTGTGGAAAGACTTGGGCGGCGAGATCAGTGGCGACTTCAAGCTCGGTGTGGTGCCCAAAGGTCTCACACCCCTTTGGCGTCAAGACTCGCCCCCCTTGGGAGACGTGATTCGGGACATGAACAAATTCAGCAACAACGTGATGGCGCACCAACTCTATTTGAGTCTGAGCGCCTACCCGTCCACCCCCCAGTCCGCCCCCAAGGTCGGCTCAGACGAGGCCTCGGCGCAGCGGGTGCACGATTGGTGGAAGGAGCGTTTCACAGCGCCAGAGCCACGCACCTTGGAGGGCTCGGGTTTGAGCCGGGA
>CAISQQ010000517.1 GCA_903887655.1 uncultured Burkholderiales bacterium | reverse complement strand
TGCTGTGGCTGTGCATTGCTTTTTGGGTTTTGGCCTTGGGTCTTTTCACGTTGATGCATGTGCTCATTTTGCCTCGCATTGATGCCATTCGCCCCGCCATGGAGCGGCAAGTTGGGGCCGTTTTGGGGCTTGAAGTCCACATTGGCACCTTGGAGGCCCACACCGCGGGCATTTGGCCCACCCTCCAACTCAAAGACCTACAAGCCCGGGACGACCAACAAGCGCTGGTTTTGAGCGTGGACGAGGCCTCGCTGGGCCTGTCGTGGGCGTCGGTTTTGCGGCGCAGTTTGGATCACTTGGAGGTGAATGGGCTGCACATCGGCGCGCGCTTGGACGACCAAGGCCAATGGTGGGTGGGTGGCATGCGCATGGGTGCGAGCGAGCAAACGGCGCTGGCCGATACGTTTTTCAAAATTCACTCGTTTTCCATCATCAACACCCACATCGATTGGGTGGATGAGTGGCATCACGCCCCCGCCAAACGCATCGACGGCTTGGCGCTGGGCATCCAAAACGGCCTGCTGAGTCACCACATCACGCTCGACTGGGTCGACCTCACAAAGCACGCTACGCCTCTGAGTGTGAGAGCACAAATGCGCCAGCCTTTGCTGAGTTTGCACCCCGGAGATTGGTCGCAGTGGTCTGGCCAGATTTACGCCCAGGCCCAAGACGTGGAACTCATGGGGGCGTGGAAATACCTGGCCCACTCGTTGGCCCCCAGCACATTGTCTGGGGCGGGTTGGCTGCGCTTTTGGAGCGAGGTGAGTCGCGGCTCACTCACCACCCAAGTCCTGGATGTGTCTCTCTCTCACTTGAAAAACCTGGCCTTGTCCCCCCATGCTGGGCTTGAATTGGACAGCTTGCAAGGGCGCTTGCGCTCCAAGCCTTGGAAAAATGGGCGTGAGTGGGAGACCGAAAGCCTGCTCGTTCAAGCGCTGGGCCAGCCCCAGGCCTGGGATTTGTCACATTTGCGCTTGCGCTTGAGCGACACCGCTCACCCCTGGGCGCTGGGCGCGCAAGGCGAGCTCAATGTGCCCCAAGCGTCCCTGGACAATCTCACCCACATCTCGGAAAAGTTCGCACCCGAGCACGCGCTCACCCAAGTGCTCAAAGCACTCAACCTCAAAGGTGAGTTGAAAGATTTCAGTGCCGCTTGGACGAGCTCACTGCCATCGCCTGAGTCTCGCGGCAGCTTGGAGCATTGGCTCGATGGGGCCAAAAAATTTCTCGCTCCAGCCACCCCTGCTGCGCGTTCCGTCCCGTCCCCGAGCGTCTCCAAACCCCCAAGCGAGCTCACCAACCCCTTCTCCGCCATCACCCAGTTTCGCCTTCAAGGCCATTTGCAAGGGTTTTCAAAGGACGACCGCCCCAGCAACAAAGTGGTGGGACAAACGACCCTGCCCCTCAAGTTGGCCATCAACGCCAACGCCAGCACCAATGCCAGTGCCAACGCTTTTGCAATGACACCCACCAACGCCTGGGTGGCCAACATCCCCAACATCAAAGGGGCGGACATCAACTTTGATGTCTCCGAGCGTCAAGGCCAAGCCCATGTGACCATCAACGATGGGTTTGCCGAGGCCCTGGGCGTCTTGGAAGAGCCGCGCATTGAGGTGAAAAAGTTCGCCGCCGACGTGGCCTGGGAGACAAGCGCGGATCAACTCCATGTTCATGTCAACAATGGGCTGCTTGACAACAGCGATGGATCGGCGCGTTTCAAGCTGGACTGGCAACGCGCCAGGCACAACTCGCCCGAGCCTCGCAATGCCCAGGACCTGGGTCGCTTGGATTTGGATGCCCAGGTCCTTCGGCTCGAAGCCAAGTCGCTCTACAAATACCTGCCCCAAGTCATCAACGCACCCGTGAGGCAGTACTTCAAAGAGGCCTTGACCCAGGGCTTTGCCAGCCAAGCCAGCATCAAAATTCATGGTCCATTGAGCGCTTTGCCCTACAAAAATCCCAAAGATGGCGAACTCTCCATCCGCGCCACTCTCAATCACCTTGGGGTGAATTATTTCCCCAAGAATCCTCCCAACTCGGCGGCTGACACCAACCCTTCGGCCCCGCCCCCAAGCAAAGCGCTCAGCAACTCAGGGGCAGACTGGCCCAGCCTCGTGGAGGCCCAAGGGGAATTCAATCTCACGGGCCCGAATCTGTCGATCACCAAAGCCAGCGCCTTCATGGCCACCGAGGAGCGACTGCTGTGGCCCCACGTGGAGATCCACCTGCCCGATTTACTTTCACCCAACCTCGAGGTGGTGGCCGAGACCAAGTCCGCTTTGCCCGATTTGCTCGCGGTGCTCAATCAC
>CAISQQ010000516.1 GCA_903887655.1 uncultured Burkholderiales bacterium | reverse complement strand
GCCTTGAACGCTTCCAACACCTCAGCATCCACCCGCATGTTTAAAGTTGGACGCTTAACTGCCACAGGCGGCCGACCTCTGCCCCGAGTGATCTTTGCACTTGCCCAAAAGGCCTTGACCGCAGCTGCATCGTTGGGATCGTATGGGTCGACCACGGGGTCAAAAGCGATTGGCTCATCGGCTTCAACTAGTTTTTTCAGAAGTTTCCAATCATTAACCTTGGGGGTGCTTTTACGATTTGTTAACTTTGATCCAGTTGACATACAAAGTCCTTTCTGCTCTTGAAGCCCTGCGCAATGAGATAGGTCTAACCGTATCTTCATTACGTATGACATAAACCCAAACCATGCCGTGAATCTCCACCAGTGTGATATCCATCAATCGGTCTGCGCCCTGACGAATGCTACTCAATGTAATTTTATCGGGATGGTTAAAACTACACTTGCTTGGTCTAACGAAATTCCATGCTTTCTAACGTTTAGCTCGTCTTTATGGGAGTCAAAGATAAATTGCATTATTTACTGTATAGGCAAATATTCAGTTAATCAAGGTATTTCAATTAGTTGTGTCAGTAATTAATGAGTTGTCCGGTTTATAGCAAATGAATTGTCCGGTTTTCTTGGGGCGTAGGATGCAATCAAATTCGACGCAGCCTTTAACAACCGAATTGGCAACCGAAGACGTCATCCATTTCAATAGCGTGCTTATCGAGCAAAAGTTCTCGCACGAGCCTTTAAGTTTTCTGCTTTTCAATCACTTCACACCCAACTCTCGGCCTCTGGACGCCCTTACAGCCGGCAGGTGAAAAATCACATCAAGACCATCAATATGGGAACTCATTGACAGTTCCCATATTGGGAATGTACAATATAACCCGTGATGGGAATATTGGCAACCTCATATGCAACTAGTCGGCCTCCTCAAGTTGGACGCGTTCAAGCGAACGCACGCGGATTCCCGCGGGCCGCTGGACGCTTGGCAAAAGGAAGTTGAGGCAGCAAGATGGAATGGGCCGCAAGAAATAAAGGTCCGCTACCCAAACGCCAGCTTTCTGGCTGACAACAGGGTGATTTTTAACATCAAGGGAAACACCTACCGATTGGTGGTGAAAGCCAGATATCAAAACGGGATTGTTTTGATCGAATGGATTGGCACTCACGCCGAGTACGACAAGCAGGATTTAAAAGAGCGACGCAAGTGATTCGACAGGAGGAAAGGGACATCACCATGAAGCAACAGGTTCGAGTTATCAAGACGCAGCGAGATTACGACGCGGCGCTCGCTCGTCTGTCCGCACTGATGGACGAGGAATTTGCCCCTGGCTCGAATGCAGAAGCTCAATTGGAGCTGCTTGCGCTCGTCATCGAGTCCTACGAGCGCAGCAAGATCGCCCCGGTGTGCACGGACCCGATTGAAGCGATTCTGTTTCGCATGGATCAGCAGCAGTTGAGCAAAAAGGACTTGGTTCCCTATATCGGCTCACTGTCAAAGGTGTCGGAAGTGATTTCGCGCAAGCGCCCACTCAGTCTTTCCATGATCCGAAAACTGCACACGGGCCTAAATATTCCGGCGCAAGTGCTCATTGGTGACAGTGATGATGCGCACGTTGACCTGTCCTCAGAGCCTCAATACAACTATGCCAAGTTTCCCGTTCAGGAAATGTGGGAGCGCGGCCACTTCCCCGACTTCAAAGGCGGGATCAAGCAGGTTAAGGATTACGCTGAAGACCTGGTCAGAAAGTTCATGCGGGGAGCACTCGGCGATTTGGCGCGTCCAACTCTCTTGCGTGCCCGGCTCCATCAAAGTGGATCCCGTGTCATGGATGAATATGCGCTGCTTGTTTGGCGCATTTGCGTCCTTAAAAAAGCGCGCGCCTTCAAGCTGACCTCGCAATACAAGGATGGCATCATCACTCATGAGTGGTTGCGTGATCTCGCCAAGTTGTCCAGATTCGAGAAAGGCCCTCGATTGGCCCAAGAGTTTTTGGCCGATAACGGTATCGCGCTAGTCATCGAGCCTCACTACAAGAAAACCTATCTGGATGGTGCGGCCATGCTCGATGGCCACACACCCATTGTTGCATTGACGCTTCGGCATGATCGTCTGGATAACTTTTGGTTTGCGCTCATGCACGAATTGGTGCACGTTCAAAGACACCTGAAGGGCTCTCACGTGTTCATTGCCGATAATCTTGACGACAAAACGCGATCGAACAGGGATGAGCAAGAGGCCGACAATGGGGCCCGAGATGCATTGATTCCGCCCGCCGAGTGGGAAAAGTCTGCAGTGAGGACTGTTCATTCTCCGAAAAATGCCCAGGCTCTCGCTGACAAGCTACGGATTCATCCCGCAATCGTGGCTGGACGCGTTCGATTCGAAAACAACAATTGGCGTTTACTGAACGGCTTGCTTGGTGCTAAAGGAGAAGTCGGGAAAAGTTTTGATGATCAACTCGCAGGGTCAACAGCGCATGCAAGTTAATGGATTGTGGACACGCCGCGAAGGCAGTCCAAATCGGTAGGGATCGCTTCAGTACTACAACAACGACCGGATTAAGAGCCCAAAAACGAGCTGAGTCCTGTGCAGTACAGAACTCAGCCCTATAGGGTCTAGACAGTTGATTAAACCGCCCGACTTATTGGGGTCAATTCAGTTTGTGGGTCTTTTTAGTCGGCGTAGACGTTGGCGGCTTTGATCACCGGGCTCCAGCGGGCGATTTCGCTCGCCACAAATTTCTTGTGCTCAGCCGGATCCGAGCGTTTGTCCGAGATCACCACGGCGCCGAGGTCTTCTTGCTTTTTGATGAACTCAGGATCTTTGATGGCCGCTTTCAAGCCGGCGTTGATTTTGGCGATGACGTCGGCTGGCATGCCTTTGGGGCCATACAAACCGTGCCATATCGTCACTTGAAAACCCTTGTCACCCAACTCGTCCAAGGTGGGCAGGTCTTTGAGTGCGGGGATATTGAGGCGCTTTAAGGTCGTCACGCCAAAGGCCTTGACTTTCTTGGCCTCGATTTGTGTGGTCGTGCTGGTGGTTTGGTCACACATCAAATCCACTTGCCCACCAATCAAGTCGGTCATGGCCGGTGCGGTGCCTTTGTAAGGCACCGTTGTCATGTCGACTTGGATGGAGGCCTGCCAGAGCATGCCACAAAGCTGCGAGGCACTGGCCAGTCCAGCGTTGGCCAAATTGATGTGGCCCTTGTTGGCCGCGATCCAGGTGAGCAACTCCTTGTAATTGTTGGCCGGCAGTTGGGGCTTGCCAATCAAGGTCATGGGCACGTCGTTGATCATCCCCAAGTACTCAAAATCCGTCTCCACTTTGAAGGGCAAATTCCGCACGAGAGAGGGGAAAATCCCCATGGCAATGTGGTGCACAAGCAAGGTGTAGCCGTCGGGGTTGGAGCGCAACAGCTTGCTCGCACCAATGAGGCCTCCGGGGCCACCCGCGTCGTTTTCCACGACCACATTGGCTCCCATGCTTTTTCTGAGGGCCTCGGACAAATCTCGCGCCACCCGGTCGGTCGGTCCACCGGCGGCAAACGGCACGATCAAGGTGATGGGCTTGTCTTTGTTGGGGTAGTCGGCCGCGCGGGCGGCTGAGCCCCAACCCAGCAGCAGTGCGCAGCCAAGCAAGGCAAGCGTTGTACGGGCCAAAGTGTGGTGTTTGTTCATGTCCTTGAATCCTCTTAATGAAAGTAATTGAAACCCATCCCGACTTCCCCAGGGGGTTCAAATGGTGGAAACTGAATGACGTTAGCGAAGCCATTGTCATCAAAACTTCACACCTTGTCGATCGGGTTTGTCCATGAGGCCGCTTCATGGAGGGCTTTTGTGGGGCCAATGGGATCCATTGGGGCCTTTTGGGGCCTTATGTGGTCCTTTTGGGGCCATTTTGGGGCCATTTTGGGACCTTTGCTGCTTTTATGGACCCCATCGGAGAGCCTTCTCTCACTCACCCCCGGTTTGCCCCCCTACTGTGGTGCCTCGAGCGAGGTCATAATGGCAGATCTTTAGAAAGACCCTTTGATGCAACACACACGGACAGCACGTTTATGCACGTTTTTGCTACTCGGGTGGGGATTGACGTCCCCCCTTTGGGCGCAAAACAACACGGCACTTTCTGCCTCGACCTATCCGAGCAAAGCCATCACGATGGTGGTGCCTTTCCCGCCGGGTGGTGTCGCCGACATCGTCGCCAGACCCGTGGCCGAGTCCATGGCCCGAGAGCTTGGCCAGCCGGTGGTCATTGAGAACAAGCCCGGCGCGGGCGGGGGCATCGGCATGGCCCATGTGGCCCACGCCAAAGCCGACGGCTACACGCTCCTCATGGCGCTGTCGTCTTACAGCGTGCTGCCCACGGCCGATGGGGTGCTCGGGCGCAGTCCCCTGTTCCAGCACAAAGATCTTCGCGCGATTGCGCGCTACACCGCCGACCCCACCGTCTTGGCGGTTCGGGCCGACTCGCCATGGAAGACGACACAAGACTTCATCGATGACGCCAAAAAGCGCCCGGGCCTCATCAGCTTTGGCTCGTCAGGCAACTACGGCACCATGCATGTGCCCATGGAGATCTTGACTCAAGGCAGCAGCACCCAACTCAACCACATCCCCTACAGCGGCGCCGGACCCGCGGTCGTGGCGCTCTTGGGGGGTCAAATTGATGCCGTCTCCACGGGACCGGCCACCGTGCTGCAGCACATTCGTGCGGGCAAATTGCGCGCCTTGGGGCACTGGGGGACGAGCCCCTTGGCCGCACTGCCTGAGCTCAGCAGCCTCAAATCGCAGGGTTTTAATGCCGAGTACGCCCAGTGGTCGGGGCTTTTTGTGCCGCTCGCCACACCGGAGCCCATCGCTCAGAGAATTCGAGCCGCGGCCAAGGTCGCCGCCACCGACCCCAAGGTGATCGACGCCATCCAAGGCGCGGGCTCTCCCATGGCCTATTTGGACAGCGCTGAGTTTGAGCGTTATGTGGCGCTGGACATTCAGCGCATGGCCGACGTGGTAAAAAAAATGGGCATCCACAACTGATGGCGCTGCGCTCTTCAGACTCCGCCTATGATTCGGATTCACCTCGAACTCTGCTCGCCACGCGCGAGCGCACGAGTCCGCCATCTTTTCCTCTTTGACCCCGACACATGAAATCATCCCCGCTTTTACCCAGTCTGCGCGGCCACTTGCGCATCATCAGCGCTGGCGCCGCCCAAAGCCTGGTGCTGTCCTTGGGCGAGCTCATCAACCGATCATCCTTGCCCTCTTCCTCTTCATCTTCCTCTTTGTCGCCATCCACCCCCTCACTGCAACTGAACGCAAGCTTTGGGGCGGTGGGGGCCATGGTCGATCTTTTTGAAAAAGAGCGCAGCGACGCCGCTCACACGCCTTGCGATCTGATGATCTCTTCGCAAAGCATTTTGACGGACCTGGGCGCACGCGGCTGGGTGCAAGCCAACACCATCGAGCCCTTGGGGCTGGTGAGCACGGGGCTCGCTCGGGTGAGCAGCGATGAGAGTGGCCTGTGGGGCGCGAGCGCGCTCGCGGCCAGCGCGGACCCCAACGCGCACTTGGTGGAGACCTTTTTACAGGCCACCCAAATCTACATCCCCGACCCGGTCAAATCCACCGCGGGCATCCATGTGAAGTCTGTCCTCACGGCGCTGGGGCTGTGGGAGCGTTGTGCCGACAAACTGCAAAGCTTTCCCAATGGGGCCACGGCCATGGCGCGCATGGCCCAGGAGGCTCGCGCTGGCGCTTTGGGCTGCACACAAAAAACCGAAATCTTGTTCACACCCGGCGTGCAATGGGTCGAGGCTTTGCCACCCGACCACGCCTTGAAGACCCTCTACAGCGTGGCGCGCGTTCAAGCCGATGTGTCCACTGCCCCAGACCGCACCCCAAGTGGCGGGGACGGCCACGCGCAAGTGGCCTTGGCCCAGGCCTTTTTAGAGCAACTCGTGAGCCCCGAGCAGGCAACGCTCAGGGCCGAGAGTGGATTTGAATCAACGCCTCAAAATCAACGGGTCTGAACCCAAAGCTTGGGGTGAACGCCTTCAGACCAACAAGGCGTTGACGCGTTTGACATAAGCGGCCGGGTCTTCGGGCAAACCGCCCTCGGCCAGCACGGCTTGGTCAAACACGATGTGGGCCAGATCGTGAAAATGCATGGCCGCCTCGGCGCTTTCCAACTTCTTCACCAAGGGGTGATCGGGGTTGACCTCGAGCACCGGCTTGACCTCGGGCGCCTCTTGACCGGCTTGCTTGAGCATGCGCGACATCTGCAGCGACATGCCTTGGTCTTTCACCACCAAGCATGCGGGCGAGTCCACCAAACGGGTGGTCACGCGCACATCCTCGGCCTTGTCTTTCAAGGCCTCTTTGAGCTTGGCCAGCACCGGCTTGAAGGATTCGGCGGCTTTCTCGGCAGCGGCTTTCTCGCCCTCGTCTTGCAGTTTGCCCAGATCGACCGCGCCTTTGGCCACGCTTTGAAGCGGCGTGCCATCGAACTGCGTTAAAAAGCCCAAGGCCCACTCGTCAACGCGATCGGCCATCAGCAACACTTCCAGGCCTTTTTTCTTGAACACTTCAAGCTGAGGGCTGTTTTTGGCGGCCGCCAAAGTCTCGGCCGTGATGTAGTAAATCGCCTCTTGGCCTTCTTTCATGCGCGCTTTGTACTGCGCAAAGGAGACACAGGGCTTGGACTGGGTGTCGCTGTCGTGGGTGGAGGCAAAACGCAGCAATTTGGCGATTTTTTCTTGGTTGCTGAAATCTTCGCCCAAACCTTCTTTGATCACTGCACCAAAGGCTTCGTAGAACTGGGTGTACTTGCCGGCTTCTTTTTTGTCGTCCTCGCTGGCATCGGCGCTGGGGGTGTCCTTGTTGGACAAATCCTCCAGCATGGAGAGCACACGGCGGGTGTTGCCCTCGCGAATGGCTTTGACGTCGCGGCTTTCTTGCAAGAGCTCGCGGCTCACGTTCAGGGGCAAATCGGCCGAATCGATCACGCCTTTGACAAAGCGCAAATACACCGGCATCAAACTCTCGGCGTCGTCCATGATGAACACGCGTTTGACGTAGAGCTTGATGCCCGCTCTTTTTTCACGGTTCCACAAATCAAAGGGCGCCTTGGCGGGAATGTAGAGCAACTGGGTGTATTCGGTCGAGCCTTCCACCCGGTTGTGGCTCCAGCCCAAGGGCGCCTCAAAGTCGTGCGAGACGGCTTTGTAGAAGTCTTGGTACTCTTCGGTGGTGATGTCTTTTTTG
Organism: uncultured Burkholderiales bacterium; assembly: GCA_903887655.1. Classification (GTDB taxonomy): domain Bacteria; phylum Pseudomonadota; class Gammaproteobacteria; order Burkholderiales; family Burkholderiaceae_C; genus Limnohabitans. Next base: position 10,469 of record CAISQQ010000516.1, on the reverse strand, counting down.
GCGCGAGTCCACAGCGCGCTCGCTTTGTTGACGGTTTCCCACTCCTCGGTCTTCACCATCTCGCCAGGCTGGTCGTTTTCGCCATCCTTCCAAACCTCTTTTTGCATCAAGATCGGCAACGAAATGTGGTCCGAGTACTTGGAGATGATGCCCTTGATCTTCCAAGCGCTCAAATACTCCTCAGCGTCGTCGCGCAAATGCAGCACCACCGACGTGCCGCGCTGGGGCAACTCGATGGTTTCGACCTCAAACTCTCCTGTGCCAGGTGAAGACCAACGCACGCCCTCGCTGGCGGGCGCTCCAGCTCGGCGGGTGAGCACCTCGATGGTGTTGGCCACGATGTAGCCCGAGTAAAAACCCACGCCAAACTGGCCAATCAACGCGCCTTGCTCTTTGGCGTCACTCTTTTGGGTGGACTCCAGGCGCGACATGAAGTCCTTGGTGCCGCTCTTGGCAATCGTGCCCAAGTGGTCAATCGCTTCGGCTTGGCTCATGCCAATGCCGTTGTCGTGGATGGTGAGGGTTTTTTTCTCTTTGTCAAAACTCACCCGAATTTCCAAATTGGGCTGGTCTTCGTACAAATCGCCCTTGTTCAAGGCCTCGTAGCGCAGCTTGTCGCAGGCGTCCGACGCATTGGAGATGAGTTCGCGCAAGAAAATCTCTTTGTTGGAATACAAAGAGTGGGTCACGAGGTGCAGGAGCTGGGCCACCTCGGCTTGAAAGGCATGGGTTTGCTTGGTCATGATCGATGAATGAAGGAAGACAAAAGGAATCTCCCCCTGCGCGTGTTCAGGAAGAGTAACTTCAGTTTATATGGGGCGGGCCAGCCGAGTTTCAAGGGGCCAGGCCTGCACTTTTTCTGGCTCGATGCTGAGCAGCCTGCTCCAAGCCCAACTGTGCGACGCAGCGGTGCGCCCAACCTCCCCCACCCCAAGATGTCGACCACGACGCGGCTGATCAAGCCGATCCCGTTCAAGCCCGTTGTCGCTTTGTTTCTGGATCCATATTGAAGCGCCAACACGCCCTTTTGGATTCAAATGGAATTCGACTGAGATTCGAATGGGATCCGAAAACGGTCTGCAAACTCACCCCTAAAACCGCTCATGGGCACCCACATAACGCCACTGCCCCGTGGGCAAAGCGCCCAGGCTCACTTGGCCCATGCGGATGCGCTTCAAGCCCACCACGCTCAAGCCCACCAACTCACACATGCGGCGAATTTGGCGTTTTTTACCCTCTTTGAGGACAAAGCGCAGTTGATCGGGGTTTTGCCATTCCACCCCAGCCGGCCTCAATGCTTGGCCATCCAGGCTCAGACCATGGCGCAAAAGTGCGAGTTTGGCCGCGGGAAAAAGTGCCTGGGCACTGGTCGGATTGGTCTTGGCCACATTGCCAGGGGGCAATGCATCCCACTCATGGTCGGGAAAATCTTTCAAATAGCCCCGTTGAGCCGGGTTCTGACCCTCGCCCACATATTGCACCCGCACCAAGTACTCTTTTTCCAGATCAGAGTCTTCGCCGATGAGTTGGCGCGCCACTCGGCCGTCTTGGGTCAGCACCAAGAGCCCCACCGAGTCGATGTCCAAGCGTCCAGCCGGCGCCAAGCCCTTGAGTTGTCCATGGTGAAACCGCACCGTTGAGCGGTCTTGAGTCCAATGGTTTTGCGCCTGAATCAAGGCAATCGCAGGCGTGTGCCCATCCTCGGCTTGGGCGCTCACATAACCCACGGGCTTGTTGAGCAAAATCGTCACGCGCGCTTCTTGCTCTTGGGTGGCCAAGTGCTTGACCTCAATCACGTCTTGCTCACTCACCTTCATGCCCATTTGCGCCTGGGCTTTGTTCACGTACACCCAGCCCTTGTCGATCCAGTCATCGGCCTCGCGTCTGGAGCACAGCCCCAATTCGGCCATGCGTTTGTTGAGTCTTGTGAGTGCGGTGGTGTTCATCTGGAATAGGGATGGGTCTGGTCGAGGGTTGCGCGGTCAAGGCGGGACATCATGGTGGGCAGATTGGGGGGCACTGAGCGCTGCGCCCTCTCAACGCCTGTCCCATTTTAGGCGTTCAGCCCAACACCGACAGGACCTCCGCGGGGCGTGCGCAAAACAGGTGGACTTCTCAAACCACCAGGGGTGGTTCTTGCATGCGCTCGCATTGATCGCTCAACACCACAATTTGGTCTGTCCAGTAACTGGTGCTTCCAAACCAATCAAACGCCCGGACAAAGGCGGGGTCGGCCATGCGCTGTGCAAGCCACGCGCTGTAGTGGATCAAGCGCAAGGTTCGAAGTGGCTCGATCAGGGCCAACTCTCGCCGATCAAACTCGCGCAGGCTCTCATAGCCTTCCAACAAACACGACAGTCCAAAGGTTTGGTCGGCCCTCTCACCGCTCAAGAGCATCCACAGGTCTTGCACCGCCGGCCCCATGCGGGCATCGTCGAGATCGACAAAATGTGGCCCCCCGGGGGTCTTTGGGCCACTGGGGGTCCACAAAATATTGCCCGGATGAAAGTCCCCATGCAGCCTCACGTGCTGCACGCTCTTGGCCATGGCTTCTTGCACCTGATCCAGCGCCGCTTGGCTCACCCGTGCCCACTCATCGCGGCACTCGCTGGGCAAGCTGAAATCTTCCAACAACCACCGCCGGGGCTCCCACCCAAAAGTTTGAGGGTTGAGCGTGGGCCTGGACACAAAGGGCGCTCTCTCGCCCACTTGGTGTATCCGCGCCAAGAGTCTGCCAAGCCAAGCCAACACATCTGGGTCGTCCAGTTCAGGCCAACGCCCGCCACGCTTGGGACTCAAACTCATGTAAAAAGTCTCTTCGCTCGACTCACCCGCCCGATCCTCGGATGCACCGCGCTCTGGGCACTCAATCCTCACCTCGTGCAAGGTGCGCGCGTGCACACTCAGTGGCCCCACCATGGGCACCTCGGCCGCCATGAGCTCTGCGGCAAAGGCATGCTCCTCCAAAATTTGTTCACGACTCCACCGCCTGGGTCGATAAAATTTCGCAATCACGCTGCCCTGGCCCTCGTTGCCACACAGCTCATAGACGCGGTTTTCGTAGGAGCTCAAGGCGTGCAATCGGCCGTCCACGTCAACACCGAGTTCAGCCACCGCATCGAGCACAGCTTCGGGGGTCAGGCTGGCAAAGGGATGGGGGTCGAGGTCAAGGGTGGGGGCAGGGGCAGAAGCAGGAGCAGGGGCAGGCTGAGGCCAGTCGTGCGCGCTCTGAGGGCCACTCATACGCCCCAGACCACCTCATGGCCCTCTTTTAAGCTGCGCTCGAGCATCACGCGAAAGGGCTGGGCGCGTTGGGCCAGACTGACTTCATGGGCCGCCTGGTTGGCCATTTGGCCGCCAGACTTGCTGGCCGCCTCGCTCTCGAGCCTCAAGCGCTCAAGAACCGCGATGGCAGCTGGGAGTTCTTCCACCGTCAAGAGGCCTTTGGCCGAGGGAGTCTTGCCGATGAGTTCAAGGACTTGATCCCCGTGGGCTTGGAACATGATCAAGTTGCCAGCGGCTTTGGATTTGAATTTGTAGAGCATGGGTGGACTATAGCCTCACTCTGGCCTTGGGTGCAATACGCTTGGCGCACCTTCGGCGCCAACCACACGGGCAAGACCAGACCCCAACAAACCCCACCAGGCCCCAACAGACCCAACCAGGCCCTTCAAGCGATCAAGATGCGATGGATGGCCTCATGGAACTCGCTCGTGGCCTCGTACATCACCCAGTGTCCTGCGTTGTCAATCACGGTTTCGCTGCGGTGACGGCAACCGGCCCAGACATCAAAAGTCGCCCTTCGTGAGTTCAAATAAAGCGTGTCGAGGCTTCCCCAAACTGAATGCACCTCGCAGCGCCACTTGGGCATGAGGCCCAGGAGCGCGTCACCACTGGCCAAGCGGCGCTTTCTCAATCGGTCCATGCCCACATTGGTGCGCTGAATCTCCAAAGTGAAGGGGTCGATGCTCTCGTCGTGGGCGAGCATCATGACGCGCAAGTTGTGGTGCATGACCGCCAATACCTCCTCATGACCCATGTTCACGCTCAGCCCTCTGAGGCGTGGCGCCTCCTGTCTGGGCACGAGACCTGGCGTGCCCACGAGCACCAAACGAGCCACTCGCTCTGGCGCCACCGCCGCCAAAAATCCACCCGTCAACGCGCCAAACGAGAACCCCATGAGATCCACGGCTTGGTGGGGAAAGAGCTGGTCCAAGCCTTCGAGCAATGTGGCCGACAAATCATCAGCGTCGCGTGCGAGGGGCGGCAAAGCGGACTCCCCCATCCCAGGCAGATCAATCGCCACCATGTCCCTGTGTTGGGACAAATAGAGCACATTGCGAATCCAATGCGTCCAACTGCCCGAGCCCCCATGGAGCAAGACCAAGGGCGCAAGGGTAGGGTGCGCCGACAACGCCCCCCAGTGGTGACACACCAAGTCACCACCAGTGGTCTTGAGGGTGATCTTTTGCGCCCTGGAGAGAGCTCTCGCACGGGGGTCGTTCATGGGCAAATCATGCGCCAGCATCTGCAGCGATTCTTTCATGGTCAAACCTTGCCTTTGGATCAAGCAATGATCTTAAATTGATAAAAGTGCTCAATAGGATAAATTATGGAAAGACGATTGCTCAAAAAAAAATCCCACGCATCTTTTGAATGTGTGAGATTTTTTTAAAAAATCCAAGTGAGTCTGGACTTTCGGATCTGGTTGCGCGAGCAAGATTTGAACTTGCGACCTTTGGGTTATGAGCCCAACGAGCTACCAGGCTGCTCCATCGCGCGGTAAGAGATTGATTGTAGCTTATTCAGCTGCTGCTGGGGAAGTTTCTTCGATGACTGGACGATCGACCAATTCCACCAAGGCCATGGGCGCATTGTCACCAACGCGGTAACCCATTTTTAAAATGCGGGTATAGCCACCAGGACGGGCTTGGTAGCGTGGGCCCAATTCGTTAAAGAGCTTGACCACATTGTCGCGGTCGCGCAAACGGTTGAACGCCAAACGGCGGTTCGCCACCGTCGCCACTTTGGCCAAGGTGATCATGGGCTCGACCACGCGGCGCAATTCCTTGGCCTTGGGCAGGGTGGTTTTGATGCACTCGTGCTCGATGAGCGAATTCATCATGTTTCTGAGCATTGCCAAGCGGTGTTCGCTGGTGCGGTTGAGTTTTCTGAGTCCGTGACCGTGACGCATGATTGTTTTCCTTTGAAGGGTGGTTTGTTTTACCTGGACGCCGTATCAGGTACGCCAAGTGGCTGAGAGACCGTCCTGGAATCGTTGTCCCAAGTCTTTCTCAACAGCACGGTTGAGTCAGAAAAAACGTGGGGATGAAAACGGTTGAACGCTCACACCCCAAGAACTCTCTGACCGAATACTTAACTGGTTCGCTTGTCCAAACCGGCTGGGGGCCAACTCTCGAGCTTCATGCCCAAGGTCAAACCTCTGGAGGCCAACACCTCTTTGATTTCATTCAACGACTTGCGACCCAAATTCGGGGTCTTGAGCAACTCGTTTTCAGTGCGCTGAATCAAATCACCAATGTAGTAAATGTTTTCTGCTTTCAAGCAGTTGGCTGAACGCACCGTGAGCTCGAGCTCGTCGACAGGGCGCAGCAAAATCGGATCAAACTGCTGCGCGCTTCTTGGAGAAGGAGAGTCAAAGGCGGCCAATTCGCTGCCTTCGAGTTGGGCAAAGACGGCCAACTGTTCCACCAAAATTTTGGCAGAAGCACGCACCGCGTCTTCGGCCGTGATGGCGCCATTGGTCTCGATCTCAACGACCAAGCGGTCCAAATCGGTGCGCTGCTCAACGCGGGCGTTCTCAACGCTGTAGCTCACACGGCTCACCGGCGAGAAAGAAGCATCGAGCACAATGCGGCCAATGGACTTGGAGGGCTCTTCGCCGTAGCGACGCACCGTGCCGGGCACATAGCCGCGGCCTTTTTCCACTTTCAATTGGATGTCAATCTTGCCGCCTTGCGTCAAGGTGGCAATCAAATGCTCAGGATTGATGATCTCCACGTCATGGGGCGTCTGGATATCGGCCGCCGTCACCACGCCTTCGCCTTCTTTGCGCAGGCTCAACGTCACTTCGTCGCGGTTGTGCAACTTAAAGACCACGCCTTTTAAGTTGAGCAAAATATTGACCACGTCTTCTTGCACACCATCGATGGAGGAGTACTCATGGAGCACGCCTGCGATGGTCACTTCCGTGATGGCATAACCCACCATGGAGGACAAGAGCACACGACGCAAGGCGTTGCCGAGCGTGTGACCATAACCGCGCTCAAACGGCTCGAGCGTGACCTTGGCACGGTTGTGTCCAACGTGCTCAACATTGATGGCTTTGGGTTTTAACAATTGGGTTTGCATTCGGATGTCCTTCTCAATACCCTCGGCTCGTTACACCGGTAAGGCTGAATGTTCAATCCCTCTGGAGCACACTGTCTCCAAGAGGGGACTCAAACGGCTGAATGGTTCAACCAGAATTAACGCGAATACAGCTCGACGATCAACGATTCGTTGACATCGGCAGCAAATTCGTCGCGATCTGGAACTTTCTTGAAAGTTCCCTCGGCCTTGTCCACATTGACCTCAACCCAAGCGGGCAAGCCGACTTGAGTGGCCAATTGGAGGGCCTCGACGACGCGTCCTTGCTTTTTGGATTTTTCGCGAACGGCAATGATGTCGCCCGTTTTGACCAAAAAAGAAGGAATATTGACCTGCTCACCATTGACGGTGATGGCCTTGTGGGACACCAACTGACGCGCTTCAGCACGTGTGGAGCCAAAACCCATGCGGTAGACCACATTGTCCAGCCGTGACTCTAGGATGAAGAGCAAGTTCGAGCCTGTGTTGCCACGGCGACGATCGGCCTCGGCAAAATAGCGTCTGAACTGGCGCTCTAGCACACCATACATGCGTTTGACTTTTTGCTTTTCACGCAACTGCAAACCAAAGTCAGAAGTTCTCTGACCCGAGGTGCGACCGTGCTGGCCGGGCTTGGAGTCAAATTTCGCTTTGTCTGCGATCGAGCGTCTTGCACTCTTTAAAAAGAGGTCGGTGCCTTCACGGCGGGAGAGTTTGGCCTTGGGGCCTAGATAACGTGCCACTTGCTTGTCCTTTGATTCGAATTGGCCGACGTTTTAGCGTCGGTAAGCCACAGGTCTTTCACCCATGGCGGTGGGCTTCTGGAGAGAGAGAAAAAATTAAATGCGACGGCGCTTTTGAGGGCGGCATCCATTGTGCGGAACGGGGGTCACATCAGAGATGGAGTTGATGCGAATGCCAAGGGCGGCCAAAGCGCGCACAGAGGACTCACGACCAGGACCTGGGCCCTTGATCTCCACATCCAAATTCTTGATGCCCTGATCAATGGCAGAGCGACCCGCCACTTCAGAGGCCACCTGGGCGGCAAAGGGTGTCGATTTGCGCGAACCCTTGAAGCCTTGACCACCAGAGGACGCCCATGACAAAGAATTGCCTTGGCGGTCCGTGATGGTGATGATGGTGTTGTTGAAAGAGGCGTGGACGTGGGCAATGCCATCGGCCACGTTCTTGCGAACTTTTTTGCGCACACGTTGTGCTGCGTTATTGGAGGGTGCTTTTGCCATGGTGATCCCTTAACTATTTCTTCAATGACTGAGCGGCCTTGCGTGGACCCTTGCGAGTGCGAGCATTGGTGCGCGTTCTTTGGCCGTGCATGGGCAAACCTCTGCGATGGCGAAACCCGCGATAACACCCAATGTCCATCAAACGCTTGATGTTCATGGTGGTCTCGCGACGCAAGTCACCCTCAATGGTGAATTGCGCGATTTGATCTCGGATCTTTTCCAAGTCACCGTCGGTGAGGTCTTTGATCTTCTTGGCGTAGTCAATCCCACAGGCTTCGCAAATTTTGCGAGCGCGTGTGCGACCAATGCCAAAAATAGCCGTCAAACCCACTTCCGAGTGTTGGTGGGGTGGAATGTTGATACCAGCGATACGTGCCATGTTCGTCCTCTTAAATCTAGTTCAATCAGCCTTGACGCTGCTTGTGGCGGGGATCGGTGCAAATGACACGAACCACGCCCTTGCGTCGAATGACTTTGCAATTGCGGCAAATTTTCTTAACCGAAGCGGATACTTTCATTGCTCTTTTCTCCTGTCTTTTCACAACCGAGTGTCCCCTGTGGTCAACACCACGCCAGAGGACTCTTATTTTTCAAAACCTTGCTCTCTCGCCCAAACGCAGTTCAAGCGCGCAGGCGAGTGACTTTTTCTTTACTTGGCCCTGAACACAATGCGTGCTCGGGTCAAATCGTAGGGCGTGAGCTCCACGGTGACTTTGTCGCCAGGCAAAATGCGGATGTAATGCATTCTCATCTTGCCCGAAATGTGGCCCAAGACCACATGACCATTTTCTAACTTCACTCGAAATGTGGCGTTGGGTAGGTTCTCCACCACCTCGCCGGCCATTTGAATGACATCATCTTTTGACATGCGTTCAAGCGCCCATCGTTGTTTTAAAGTTGGCTTTCTTCAGCAGCGACTCGTACTGCTGGCTCATCAAATAATTTTGCACTTGGGCCATGAAGTCCATGGTCACCACCACAATAATCATGAGTGAGGTGCCGCCAAAGTAAAACGGCACGTTGTATTTCAAAATCAAAAATTCGGGCAGCAAACACACAAACGAGATGTAGACCGCACCCACCAAGGTGAGTCTGACCAAAATCTTGTCGATGTATTTCGCCGTTTGGTCGCCAGGTCGAATACCTGGCACAAATGCACCAGACTTCTTCAAATTGTCAGCGGTCTCTTTGCTGTTGAACACCAAGGCGGTGTAGAAAAAGCAAAAGAACACGATCGCAGTCACATACAACAAAATGTAAACGGGCTGGCCTGGTGAGAGGGCGCTGGAGATGTCTTTGAGCCATCTCATGCTCTCACTCGAGCCAAACCAGTTGGCAATGGTGGCCGGCAACAAAATGATCGAAGACGCAAAAATCGGAGGAATCACACCGGCCATGTTGATCTTCAAGGGCAAATGCGAAGACTGTCCGCCGTAGACCTTGTTGCCTTGCTGGCGCCGGGCGTAGTTGACCAAAATCTTTCGCTGTCCACGCTCCATGAACACCACAAAGTAGGTCACCAAACCCACCAAAATGACGATGAAGAGGCACACAATGATGCTCATCGCACCCGTTCTCACCAACTCCAGCAATCCGCCCACCGCGTTGGGAAGACCCGCCGCAATGCCTGCAAAAATCAAAATCGAGATGCCGTTGCCCAAACCACGCTCGGTGATTTGCTCGCCCAGCCACATCAAAAACATCGTGCCAGCCGTCAAGCTCACCATTGCGGTGATCCTAAAACCCATACCTGGGGCCAGCACCAAACCCGCAGAAGACTCGAGCGCCAAGGCAATGCCCATGGACTGGAACAAAGCCAGACCCAAGGTGCCATAGCGCGTGTACTGGGTGATCTTGCGACGACCCGATTCGCCCTCTTTCTTGATTTGCTCGAGACTGGGCAGCACATAGGTCAAGAGCTGCATGATGATCGAGGCCGAAATGTAGGGCATGATCCCCAAGGCAAACACCGTGAAGCGAGACAAGGCACCGCCCGAGAACATATTGAACAAATTCAAGATGCCCCCTTGCTGACCATTGAAGAGCTGCTGCAAGGCGGTGGGGTCAATGCCCGGCACCGGAATGTGCGCCCCAATGCGGTACACCACCAAGCCAAGCACCAAAAAGACCAGTCGGCGACGCAGGTCACCGAACTTGTCGTTCTTGGCTAAGGTAGGGGATGTGGCCACGGGGATGCTCTTTTGAAGGGTTGAGGTGCTTGGTTAAAAATTCAATCGCGGAGGTGACTCAAGCCACGGAGCCGCCAAGCGCCTCAATGACCGCACGTGCACCGGCGGTGGCGCCAATGCCGGTGAGTTTCACCGCTTTGGTGAGTTCGCCGGTTTTGACGACTTTCACCACTTTGATCATGTCGGAGACGATATTGGCTTGTTTCAAGGCCAACAAGTCGACTTCAGGCAGACCCAAACGCTCGAGCGTGGTCAAGGTGATTTCGTCGTTGTACTTGAGCAAATGTGATTTGAAGCCGCGCTTGGGCAAGCGGCGTTGCAAAGGCATCTGACCGCCTTCAAAACCCACTTTGTGGTAGCCGCCGGCACGGGACTTTTGTCCCTTGTGGCCGCGACCCGCGGTTTTACCCAGTCCAGAGCCAATGCCGCGACCGACACGGCGTTTGGCGTGCTTGGCGCCATCGGCAGGTTTGATGTTATTGAGTTCCATGTTCTTGTCCATTACAGCACTCTGACCAAGTAGCTGATCTTGTTGATCAGGCCGCGAACTGCGGGGGTGTCTTCGAACTCTTTGACACTATTGACACCACGAAGGCCCAGGCCCCTGACGGTGGCACGGTGGCTCTCTTTGGTCCCAATGGGGCTTCTGACGAGTTGAACTTTTAAT
>CAISQQ010000515.1 GCA_903887655.1 uncultured Burkholderiales bacterium | reverse complement strand
GGGACGAGTTTGTACAAAGGCATCAAACGCCACCCCACCTTGGGCGCCAATGTGGTGGTGGGGGCGGGCGCCAAGGTGCTGGGTGGTTTTGTGGTGGGCGATGGCGCCAAAATTGGCTCCAATGCCGTGGTGACCAAGCCCGTGCCTGCTGGGGCCACGGCCATTGGTAACCCCGCCAGACTGATCTTGCCAGAGGAGGCTGCGCCATCCAGTGCGCCCCCCGCCGGGCCAGAGCTCACTCAAACCCCTTACCACCCCAGCCCTGCGCTTGAGACTGACTCGGCGCCAGCGTTGGCGAGCCCACCAGTTTTGACCGAGGAGACCAGCGCAGGCTTCAGTGCCTATGGTGTGACCCAAGCCGATGACCCGGTGCTGCAGAGCTTGAAAGAGTTGAGCGAGCTCTCTCTCGCCCAAGGCGCGCGTATTGCGGCCCTTGAAAAAAGCCTCGAGGCTTTGCTCAAGCGTCAAGCCCCCAGTGATCCGCACTAGACAGTGACCTGGACGGTTCAAGCGTTTTGGTCCATCAAATGCGCTTGGACTGAATCGCTGTTTTGGGTCTAAAAGACTTGCAAAAATCGTCTTGGGTCTCCAAGTAGGGACCGCCCAAAAGATCAATACAGTAGGGCACGGCGGCAAAGATGCCGGGGACCAAGGTTTGTCCTTGCTCGTCTTTGAGGCCCCCGAGGGTTTCGGCAATCGACTTGGGTTGACCCGGCAAGTTGATGATCAAGCTCTGGGCTCGAATGACGGCCACTTGGCGCGACAAGATGGCCGTGGGCACAAAGCGCAAACTGATTTGTCGCATTTGTTCTCCAAAACCTGGCATCTCTTTGTCACCCACGCTCAAGGTGGCCTCTGGGGTGACATCGCGCAAGGCCGGTCCAGTTCCACCCGTTGTGAGCACCAAACTGCACCCCGCACTCACCAAGGACTTGAGGTGACTTGCAATGAGCTCAAACTCATCGGCAATCAGTGACGTGTGCCACTCAATGGGGTTGTGAAGCGCTTGCTCAATCCAGGCTTTAAGGGCAGGGATGCCCTGGTCTTGATAGACGCCTCGGGCGGCTCGGTCGGAGGCGCTCAAGAGGCCAATTTTGAGGGCATCGCAGCGCGGGTCGCCTGCGGTGTGCTCAACGGTGTGGGTGATGTCGGTGTTCATGCTTGGGGCTGTTGATCAAGCGCGGGTCGGCACTTGGGCGGGGGGTTCAGGTTTTGGGGGGTGAGGACTTGAGGGGCTTGAGGGGCTTACTCTTGGCCGCTGCCGTGCTCCTCGTCTTGGGTGCTGAAGTCTTGGCCGCTGTCTTTGCCGCAGTCTTTGCCGCTGTCTTTGCCGCTGTCTTTGCCGCAGTTTTTGTAGCGGTTTTTACAGCAGTTTTTACAGCAGTTTTTACAGCAGTTTTTACAGCAGTTTTGCCCGCCGTCTTCAATGCCGTTTTTGCTGCAGTCTTGCCCGCAGGTTTCACCCCAGGTTTCGCGCTCGCCTTTTGAGGCGAGGCTTTTGGGGTCTTGATCGGTGTGGTGGCTTTGGCAGCCGTCTTCTGAGTGGTTGGCTGAGCCCGCGTTTTCACAGTTTTTTGGGCGGGTTTTTGAGTGGGCTTTGGGGCAGCAGTTTTGACCACTTTGGCCGCTTTGAGCACTTTGGGCGCATCAGTTGGGGGCAGGGACGGGGCTACTTTGGGCGTCTTCTTTTTCTTGGCAATGGCCTCCTCTTTGCGCCGGTCTTTTTCTGCTTGTGCGGCTTTGAGCTCTTCTCTGGCCAACTCTTCTTTGTATTTGATCTCCTCCACACTCAAGTATTGGGGCTGGGCTTGGATGGGTGTGGGGGCATCATGGGCTTCGTTGCCGTCAGTGTCGTGTAGCTCAAGCAGCGCGGACTCATCAGTGTGGGGGTCTGGGTTGACTCGGCTCGGGTGCAAGGTCTCTCGGACCCAGCGAAAAAGTTCCCGATAAGCGCGGCCTTGGCGCGGCGCATGTCCGGTCGAAATCTCGGCTCTTGTGAGCGGTTGGGCGTCTTTTCTCGCTTGTCTCACCAAGGCCCTGAATTGTTGCGGCTCTTGTCGCGGATACTTGGAGAGCCACTCTCCGAGCGCTTGATCGTCCTCAATCAAGCGCTTGCGCCAAGCCTCACTTTCATGCAAGGCCAACGTTTCTTTGGCGCTGCCGCCGTGTTGGATCTCGAGGCTGTCGCGAATGGCTTGCAGATCCTCTTCGTCCAATCGGCGCATGAGCTTGCCAACATACTGCATTTGACGGCGCTTGCCCTCAAAATTGGTGATTCTTTTGGCCTCATTCACCGCATCCATCAGCAAGGTGTTCAAGTGACCTTTTTCCAATAGTTTTTGCTTGAGATCGGCTCTGAGTTCAAGCAAGTCCTCACCGAGCTTTTGTCGCTCCGTGCTTTCTCGCTTGAGATCGGTTTT
>CAISQQ010000514.1 GCA_903887655.1 uncultured Burkholderiales bacterium | reverse complement strand
CCGCACTCACCTTGGTGCCCTTCGCGCCCATTGGCGTTTATGTCGGGGTCTACTTGACGCGACGCATGCGCCCAGCCCTTTTTTACCGCTTGGTTCATGGCGCGATGCTCTTGACAGGCTGCAAATTGCTCTGGGACGGCTTTAGCTGAGGCGCTCGTTGGGGCCATCCGACGGGCTGTTTGATCCAGCCGACTTTGCTGTGTGGAATCCATGCGTTTTGGCACAAGCCGAACTTCACCTGGAGGGACTGCGATGAGAACATTCAACACCTTGGCTGATCTGGCGGCCTGTGTGGGGCAAGACGTGGGCGTGAGCCCTTGGCACACCATCACACAGACCCAAATTGACGCGTTTGCCGCGGCGACCCTGGACGCCCAATGGATCCATGTCGATCCAGTGCGCGCCGTGGAAGGCCCATTTCACTCGACCATTGCGCATGGGTTTTTGACCCTGTCATTGGTGCCGCGTTGTCTGTCTCAATCGATCGAGGTGCAAGAGGCGAGCACGGCCATCAACTATGGCCTCAACAAGGTGCGTTTTACCTCGGTGGTCCCGGTGAACACCCGTCTCAGGGCCCACTTCCATCTGGCCGCGGCCCAGGCCTTGTTGCCCCATGAGGGGCGAGGTTATGCGCTCACTTGGGATGTCACCTTCGAGCTCCAGGCCCAAGACAAGCCCGCTTGCGTGGCCCAGTGCATCGTGCGCCACTACACTTGAGGCAGCCCAGTCCTTGGCATGGGGCGCCGAGTGCGCCAGTCAGGGTCAGACGAAGCCGTTTTGTCGCCAAGCCTCGTAGACCACAATGGCGACCGTGTTGGAGAGGTTCAAGCTGCGCTGAGACGCCCGCATGGTGAGTCTGAGGAGGTGGTCGTGATCAAATTGCGCCCTCAAGTCTGGGGGCAAGCCACTCGTCTCGCTACCAAACACCAAATAGTCGGCCGCTTGAAACGCCACGTCGTGTGCGCTTTTTTGCCCCTTGGTGGAGAAGGCAAAGGTTCGCAACTGGGGGGCCTGACTTTGTGACAAAAATTGCGCCCAATTGGGGTAGCGCTTGACGCTCGCGTACTCGTGGTAATCCAGGCCTGCGCGTCGCATCGAGCGGTCCTCCATGTCAAACCCCAAGGGCTCGATCAAATGCAATTGCGATCCGGTGTTGGCACACAAACGGATGATGTTGCCCGTGTTGGGTGGAATTTCTGGTTGGTAGAGGACGACATTGAACATATGGGGTTGCATTATCCCCGAGTGCTGGACAAGGGGCCCCAAGCCTTGGAGGAGAAACGCTCGGCCAGGCCCAGCGAGTGGGGGCAATGCAGTAGGATGCAGGGCTGGTCTTCGGTCTGGACTCAAGTCTGGGCTTTGGTCTGGTCTTCATTCAGATCTTCGCGCACCGGTGCGCGGGTCGCGGTCCTCTTTGTTTCCAATCTGCGCATTTTTTTGGCTTTATGTCTTTACATCCCAACCCCTTGATTGATCCGTTGGCGGCTCGAGCGTGGCTTGACAGCCCCAAGCGCGCGGGGTCAACGCCTGCCCAGACGTGGCTCATGGGCGAGGTGGCCCAACGGCTGGCCGAGCATTTGCAGGTGATTCGACTCGAGCCCGAGTCCTGGCTGCACTGGCGCGCTGCCCGCTCGGGCGCTGAGGGGGAAACGCTCCTTCGCGCGCGCTATCCCCAGGCGCGCGTCTTGGCGGGGCCTGGCCCAGGCCCAGTGGGCGCGGGACCAGGCGCTGGCGGCGCCAGCAGCAGCCCGCTCCCACCCCAGGCACGCGCTGCGGGGTGGCTGGGGGCTGCTTGGCAGCGTTGGAGGGGTTGGCGTGCTGACCAAGGCGAGTTGTCGCCTGCGAGGGCACAGGAGCGTGCGAGCCAGGAGATCACCCCCACGCAGTCAGGGTCAACCGATCTGGTGTGGTCGAACCTGACGCTTCACCACGAGTCCGATCCAGGCCTGGTGATGAAGACGTGGCTAGAGCGTTTGAAGCCCGGCGGGGTGGTGCTGTTTTCTTGTTTTGGGCCCGATACTTTGCAAGAATTGCGTGAACTTTACCGGCAAAAAGGCTGGCCCCCGCCCATGCACCCCATGACGGACATGCACGACTGGGGGGACTTGTTGGTGCAAAGTGGGTTTTCGGAGCCGGTGATGGACATGGAGCGCTTGACCTTGCATTACCAAGAGGTCGACACCTTGGTGCAAGAGCTTCGGGGCCTGGGTGCAAATTTGCACCCAGGGCGTGTGGCTCACGTGCGCACCCGCGCTTGGCTGGGCGAGCTCACCCAAGCCTTGCGGTCTTTGGCCCGGCCCAGCGAGGGCTTGGGCGTGCCCCTCACCTTTGAGGTCATCTACGGCCACGCCTTCAAGCCCGATCTGGCCGCGCCGCAGATGGCCGTTCAAGCGCAGACCGAGATCACCCTCGAAGCCATGCGAGCGCAGCTTTTGGCGCGCAAAAAGCCCTGAGCGGTGCTCCCTCAGGGTTTTTAATACCCGTCAGATTGGGGGCATTGTGGGTGAAATGGTGCACAGCAACCAAAACCTCTGCAAGGCTTGCTACAATATTGAGGATGACCATGAAGATGAAGGCTATCGGAGTCAACCGAGGCCGCTCATGGGGCCGGTTTTTTTTAGGCAATTGAAAAGATGAAGATGAAAAATTTAATTCAAAAGTTCAGCTTGGCGATTTTGACCCTTGGCGCAATGTTCAGCTCTGCAGCATGGGCTGTGAACGATTTGGTGGGTGGTCCTGCCAAATGGGAGTTGAATTTGCAGCCAGCGGCCACCAAAATTGCTGAAGAGCAAGCTTGGTTGCATTGGTTCATGCTCATCATCTGCACGGTGATTTTTGTCGGTGTGTTTGGCGTGATGTTTTACTCCATTGTGAAACACCGCAAGTCTGTCGGTTTCAAAGCCGCCACCTTTCACGAGTCGCTCAAGGTTGAGTTGGCCTGGACTGTGATTCCTTTCATCATTGTGATTTTGATGGCCTTGCCCGCGACCAAGGCGGTGGTGGCCTCCAAGGACACGTCCAATGCGGATTTGACCATCAAGGCGACGGGTTCACAGTGGAAGTGGACCTACGACTACTTAAAAGGCGAGGGCGAAGGCGTCTCTTTTGTGTCCACCTTGGACACCGCGCAGCGCGAACTCTCCAACTCGGGTGCCAAGGGCGCCTCTGTTGACAATTATTTGCTGTTGGTTGACAACCCCTTGGTGGTGCCGGTCAATAAAAAAGTTCGCATCATCACCACCGCCAGCGATGTGATTCATGCCTTTGCTGTGCCGTCTTTTGGCGTCAAGCAAGATGCGATCCCTGGCTTTGTTCGCGATACCTGGTTCAGGGCAGACAAAACCGGTGACTTTTATGGCCAATGCCAAGAGTTGTGTGGCAAAGAGCACGCTTACATGCCCATTCACGTGATCGTGATGAACGACAAAGACTACAGCGCTTGGGTTCAAACCGAGCAAAAGAAAATGGCCGCCTTGAACGATGATCCCTCCAAAGTGTGGACCATGGACGAGAGCTTAAAGCGCGGTGAAAAGGTCTACGCCGCCAACTGCGTGGCGTGCCACCAACCCAACGGCAAAGGTGGTGGAGCCGTCAAGCCCTTGGACGGCGCGGCGGTGGTGCTCAATGCAGACCACACCAAACAGATCTCCGTTCTCCTTCACGGTCAAAACAATGGCGCCATGCCGTCTTGGAAGGCCTTGAGTGACACCGATTTGGCGGCAGTGATCACGTTCACGAAAAACAATTGGTCCAACAAATCGGGTCAATTGGTTCAACCCGCAGAAGTTTTGGCCCAGCGTCAGTAACGTGTCCGTACTTAGTATCAAGATAGAGAAAAGGAATCAACCATGAGCGCAGTTATTCATCCCCATGGCCATGTGGCCGGCGATCACGACGGACATGATGACCACCACGGTGCCCCAGTGGGTTGGCGGCGTTGGGTCTTTGCGACCAATCACAAAGACATCGGCACACTTTATTTGTTGTTCGCTTTCTCCATGTTCATGGTGGGCGGTGTTTTGGCGCTGATGATCCGTGCCGAGTTGTTCCAACCCGGTTTGCAATTCGTCAACCCTGAGCTCTTTAACCAACTCACCACCATGCACGGTTTGATCATGGTGTTTGGCGCCATCAT
>CAISQQ010000513.1 GCA_903887655.1 uncultured Burkholderiales bacterium | reverse complement strand
GGTATACCTTGGCGCACCCTGCCCGGCACCCACCCCACCAAGGGAAGCTACTTCACCCGCGGCACCACCCGCGACCCGTATGCGCGCTATTCGGAAAAAGGCGTGGACTACATCTACAACATGGAGCGCTTGATGAAAAAGTTCAAGACCGCTGCCACCCTTGTGCCCCAGCCCATAGTCACGCCCGCTGCGGAAAAAACACCCTTTGGCGTGATCTACTTTGGCTCAACCACACCGGCCATGGAAGAGTCCTTGGACGCCTTGAAAAGCGAGGGCATTCACTTGGATGCCCTGCGCTTGAGGGCCTTTCCCTTCCCCGATTCGGTGGCCCAATTCATCCACGCGCACGACAAGGTGTTCGTGGTGGAGCAAAACCGAGACGCGCAAATGCACACCTTGATCACCACCGAGCTCGACATTGACGGCTCAGACTTGTCCAAGGTCCTCCACTACGATGGCACCCCCATCACCGCGCGCTTTATCTCACACGCCATTCGCAGCCAAATCACCCAACTCAAAACCCGCAACGCCGCAAAACGTGAAAAGGAGTCTGTATGACCTTCATTACCAAGCCCGTCCTTCACCACCCCACCTTGGCGCAAAACAAGGTGGGTTACACCCGGCGTGACTACGAAGGCCGCGTCTCAACCCTGTGCGCGGGTTGCGGTCACGACTCCATCTCTGCCGCCATCATCCAGGCGTGCTGGGAGCTCGACATCGAGCCCCACCGCGTGGCCAAGCTCTCGGGCATTGGTTGCAGCTCCAAGACCCCCGATTACTTCCTCGGTGCATCCCACGGCTTTAACACCGTGCACGGCAGAATGCCCTCGGTGCTCACGGGAGCCAATTTGGCCAACCGAGAGTTGCTGTACCTGGGCGTCTCAGGCGACGGCGACTCCGCCTCCATTGGCCTTGGGCAATTTGCCAACGCCATGCGCCGCGGGGTGAGAATGGCCTACATTGTTGAGAACAATGGCGTGTATGGCCTCACCAAGGGACAGTTCTCCGCCACCGCAGACCGTGGCTCCAAGAGCAAAAAAGGCGTCATCAACAGTGACGCACCGATTGACTTGGTGGGCTTGGCGCTTCAATTGGGTGCCACCTACGTGGCACGGGGCTTTTCTGGCGACAAGGCGCAACTCGTGCCCTTGATCAAGGGGGCCATTGGCCACGGCGGTGCGGCCTTCATTGACGTGATCAGCCCCTGCATTGCCTTTAACAACCACGAAGGCAGCACCAAGAGTTACGACTACGTGAGAGAGCACAACGAGGCTGTGAGCCGCATTGATTTCATGCCCCAACGCTCAGAAATCACCGCCTCCTACGCCAGCGGCGAGGTGGTGGAAGTCGAACAGCACGATGGCCGCTTTTTAAGACTGCGCAAGCTCGACGAAGACTACGATCCCACTGATCGGTATGCCGCGCTGAATTACATGAACGCCCACCATGAAAAGGGAGAAGTGGTGACGGGTCTTTTGTACCTCGACCCGCACGCTCTTGATTTGCATGCCGCGCAAAACACCACCCACCAGCCCCTGAACTCCTTGAGAGAAGCGGACTTGTCGCCGGGCAGCGCGATGCTGGCCAAAATCAACGCGTCCTTGCGCTAAAGAGGCCTTGTTCAGAGGCACGCCGTCCTCCAGACAAGACAAGTCAAGAAACGACACGACACGCCCCCTGGGGGTGGGGCCGTGTCTTGAAAAAAAACGCAGGATGCCACGGCTTTGCATCACAGCGTGAGCGCCTTCGCCTTTTTTGACGGGCGTGAGCCGCCCAGTCCTCCCCCCAGCGCTTGACCCCAAGGGCTTTAAATCCCTCTGGTTTTTTGAGGCATTTGCGTTTGGGCAACAGATCCAAGCCGCTTGATGTGCGTCAATCCCCCCTGGCCCTTGGCGGCACACACTGGTTCTCTAGGGAGCAGACATCCTGCTTGCCTGACTTCTAGAGAAGGAGTGGGCCATGAAACACATCTTCCAATGGGGCTTGATTCTGGCTCTTCTTGCAGCTGCAATTGGCTGCCATGCATCCCTCACCAACCCTTGCACCGTTCAGACCCAAAACAACGCGCGCTATGCGTGTGAGGCGCTTTATAAGCTCAACGCCCTTGTGTGTGAAAAGGTCACCAACTTGGACTTCAAACTCGATTGCATCTTGAGCGTCAGAAACAAACAACGCCAGGTGGCCATGAAGAGTCAAGAGCATGACGAGAAGAGATGAAACACTCACCTGAGGCGAGCGAAGTGACGCTCTCCAACACTTGCCATCCTTGGCCATCAACGGGAGCACCCTATGAAGCGCGAGATAGACAAATTCACGACAACAGCAACTTCAGCGACAATTTCAGCGGCAACATCAGCACCCAAGAGCTCAACACCACCCCCCGCCGACTGCCCCACTTGGTTGGTGGTGTTGCTGTACTTGAGCTCGTTTGGACTGGTCTTTTATGTGCTCTACCAAATCGAAGCTTCGCTTGGGCAGCTCTAGCGTGGAGTGGGGGGCAGCTTTCGCAGCTTGAGCGCTCACCCTTTAGCGCGCCCAAGTTCTGACAATCTCATCGGTGCTCACCACCGGCGTTGTCCAAGAGCGCAAGAACTCAATGCTCCTGTCGTGCGCAGCTTGCGTGTAGGAGCCGCAGGCATCCTCGGCCACCACCGTGTAGTAACCCAACGCCGCCGCGTGGCGGCAATTGAACTCCACGCCAATATCGGTGGCAACGCCAGCGATCACCAAGGTTTTGATCCCCAGGGTTTTGAGGCGCAAATCAAAGGGCGTGTCAATGAACAAAGAGGGCTGACTCTTGGGGATGACGATGTGGTGGGGCGCGGGGCTCAATCCGTCCAAAAACTCGGTGTCCTTGCCGCCGGCTTGCATCGTTTCTTTTAAAAGACGGGGGTGCGAGACCTGTTGCTTTTTCATGAGAAAGAGCAAAAAAGGACCCGTCGTCTGGGCAAGACGGGGCAAGAGGTGTTGACTCCAAAACACCGGAATCCCCAAGGGCTCAGCCGCTGCCAAGAGTCGAGTGGCATTGGCCTGCACTTGCTGGGCATTGCTGGCTTTGCCAGCCAAGCCTTTTTGCATGTCCCACATCAACAAGGCCACCCCTTTGGGGTCAATGAAGTCGGACAGTTGGCTTGGTAATTCCTTGGGCAATTCAGTGCGTGATACAAGCATCGTCTTCATAACTCCACAGTGAGACCATTCTCCCCAAGCGAGCAAGTAGCACCTCGCCCTCAACACCGCCCGCAAGGGGTTCAGCCCTTCAAGCGCTCGTTTTGGGGGAACAAAAACCGCTTGGCTTCGTCGTCGAGCTCGGCTTTGAAGGCGTGGCGGGTCTTGAGCGCTTCGGCGGCGATGGCGGCCGGTCGTGCATTGATCTCATCGAGCAGCCGCTTGAGGTGGGGGTAGGTGCTCCAAACGTCGGGCAAACCGAGCACATAAGGCACCATGCGCACCCAACCCCAAAACGCCATGTCAACGATGCTGTAGTCCTGACCGAGCATGTAGTGCGAGGTGGCCAAG
>CAISQQ010000512.1 GCA_903887655.1 uncultured Burkholderiales bacterium | reverse complement strand
TGTCGGCTCTGGAGCAGGGGGCGCGGCCGATTGCTCACTGGCGGGCTTGGCAGGCATGGTGGGCTTGGCGGACTGGGCGGACTGGGCGGGGGTGAAGGGCCAGTTGCTCGGTGACGACGGCGCTGGCTCGCGTGGCGCACTGGCAGCACTGTCTGGTTTAGGGGTCCAAGAGAAGGGGGAAGCAGCCTCGGGGGCGGGCGCCTCGGCCTTGCTGGGTGTGAACATCGAGGGCTTGATCTCCATGCTTTTGGCCAGCTCCGACATGCTCAGATTCATGCCCTTCAAGGTCTTGAGGGTCATCAGCTGCACCTCCAAGGCTTGCACACTCGCACCGACGGCTTTGCTGTTTTGCTCGAGCCAAAACATCACGGTTTTGAGCTCCTGAATTCTTTTCTCAATCTCCTCGGGATCCAAGGTCGGCGCAATCCAATGCTGGGCTTGGGGTGAGACCGCAGGCGTTTGAGACAGTTGCTTTAAAAAGTCAAACCCCGGCACAAACTGTGAAAAGCCAAATGCATTGGAGTCACTCATGGGCGGCACCTTAGAAGAGAAAACATTGAAAAAAATCAACCTATAGAGAGCACGATCGGTGCATGCATGCGTGCAAGCATCAGTGCTTCATCGTCTCCATGTGCTGTGAATGATCCTTCGAGTCCATGCCCCCAGCGCGGGACGAACTGGCGGGCGCATTGGCCATGACGGGCACTTGCAGGGTCACCGTTTGTGTTGAACCATTGGCGGTTTTGAAGCTGATGGTCAAGGGCAATTGGGTGAGCTTGGCAAAGCCCTCTTTCAAATCCATGAGCATCACATGGTAGCCACCGGGCTTGAGCGTCAAGGCTTGGCCTGACTGAAGGGCCAAGCTGTCGACGGCCGCCATTTTCATGACATTGCCCTCCATCGCCATGTTGTGGATTTGGGCCACCGCCGCCCAGGGGCTGCTCGCGGCGGTGATGGTGAGGTTTTCGCTGGCTTGCAGCGTCATGAAGGCCCCGGTTCCTTGCTGGCCAGGCACAACGGCACGCACCCAAGCGTCTTTGACTTGCAATTGCGCTGAAGCCACAACACCCCACACGAGCGCCACAAAAAACACAACCCAAGGTTTATTTTGGTGCATATCGAACTCCTCCATTGGCCATAAGAAATAACGGGATCAACTCAAACGTTTGCTTGTCCAGGCACGGGCTCAGACCCGGCCGGCTCAGATGGGTCCACAATGAACTGTGAAATGGCGCCCATCAAGGGCTGGGCGTTTTTGGTCTTCAACTCCAGGTGCACCTTGTCACCGGCTTTCAAGTAAGGCGTGTGGGCCTGTCCTTGGGTGCGCGCTTCGATGGCTCTTTTTTGCGACAAACTGCCCACGCCGGTGGGCCAGACCCAGTCGCTGCCTTGAAGCACACCGGCATTGCACACCGCACCGGTGCTCACCAGGGTGCCCGAGGCCAAGGCGCGGTGGGCAGCTGTTGCGGCGATGAGTTGGCCAAAATGAAAATCCATGTCTTGGCCGCATTCATTGAGCCCCAAGCGTTTGTCGTTCAAGCGCGTCTCCAGGGTCAAGTGCACTCGCCCACCCCTCCACGCCTCGCCCAACTCATCGGGCGTGATCGCCACCGGCCCACAGGAAGACCAGGGCTTGTGGTGCATCGGCTCTAGCCCCGAGTCTGGCTCGTCCGCCAGGGCCGACTCGGTGAACACTGTCCACGCGTTGGAGAGCATCAGCAAGCGCACGCTTTGTATGGCGTCGAGCTCAGACACGCCGCACTCGACCTCATCGGTGATCACCGCCAACTCAGCCTCAAAGTCCCACACCCCCTGAGACCTGGGCAAGTGAACGTCCTCGTGTGCCCCGAGTAAGCCCGTGCTCGAGCCAAAGCTCAAGGCCGGGTGAAGGGGCTGTGCATCCTGCGGGCGACCGAGTCGCTGGCTTTGATAGGCCCGCGAGTGCACCCGCTGGTAAGCCCGGGGCAAGGGCGCCTTGCACATGGAGGGATTGAAGGCGAACGCATACCGCGCGCGGCCCTGGTTCAAGGCGTCGTAGAGATCTTGCAACTGGGGTGAGAAAAAATTCCAGTCATCCAAGACGTCTTGCAAGGTGTGGGCAATGGCACTGGCAAAATGCGCCGTTTGCAGGTCTTTGGAGACCACCACCAGTTGTCCGTCTTTGGAGCCGTCTTGATAACTTGCAAATTTCATGGTTTTGATCAAAAAAGGAAGTGGGTTCCATCTCCCATTCTAGTGATTTAACCGCGCCAGAGTGCTTGGCGCCATAATTGAGTCCATGACCCTGACCCTCCCCTCCCGCCGGATGACGAGATGGCCCAAGCCCAGGTGGAAAAACCGCGCTTGGACAAGCGCGCGCACCCTCTTGAGGCTGAGGCCTTGGGCTTGGTCTTGGGCTTGGCGCCTCGATCTGTGGCGCTGGATGGGCCTCTTGGGGCTGCTCTTGGGCACGTCGATCACGCTCGCCTGGGCGCAAACCACACCCCCCCTCGCTACCACCAGCACGGGGCAGCCCTCCACCTTCAAGCTCGGCGCCTACGTCTGGCCCGTGGCACAAAGCTTGGAGTACAAGATGGCCCTCAAAACCCACGGCTTCACGCTGCCCGCCAGCGCCACCCTGGAGTGGCAAACGCAAGGCGCGCGTTACCAAGCCCAATTGGAGATGAGGCTGCCGCTGGTGGGATCACGGCGGCAGCACTCCAGTGGCGTGCTCAGCGCCCAAGGCGTTGAGCCCTTGCGGTTCAGCGACAACCAGCGCAAAGAACTCACCGCGATGGTCGACCGTGAGCGAGCCCGCATTGAGCTGGCGGACCACGCGGGGTCGGTCCCTTTGCAAAAAGAGCACCAAGACGCCCTGAGTGTTTACTTTGAGCTCGCGGGCCTCTTGGGTGGCCTCAGCCCCCCTTACCCGATCGGGCAAACACTCACCTTGCCGGTGTTCATGGTGCAAACGACGGAGATGTGGCCGTTTAAATTGATCGCCCAAGAACCCCTCACCACCCCCATGGGGGTGCTCAACACCTTCAAAATTGAACGCTTGAAACGCTTTGCCGCTGACACCCAGCATGTTGAGCTTTGGCTCGCACCAAGTTTGGGGTTTTTACCGGCCAGGATCCTCATTGAACAAACCGATGGTGAGCGCATCGAGCAATGGGTTCAATCGCAAAAGCCTTGAGAGCAGTTTGCGCAAGTGGGAAGCGCTGGTGCAGGATCAAGCGCCGATCACCCGATCAGCCGATCACTTGTTTGCGGCTTGGCCCTCGCCCCAGCGTTGGTTCCAGAGCCGAAAGAGGGGCTCGACCAACACCAACACGGCCAAGAGTCGGCACACCTGGAGGGAGGTCACCAAGGGCACATCGAGGTGCAACACTTTGGCCGTGATGGCCATCTCGGCAATGCCCCCAGGCGCGGTGCCCAAAATCATCGTGAGGGTCTTCACCCCAGTGAGCCAAGCCGTGACCACAGCAAACAAGGCACAAAGCACGATCAGCGCCAAGGAGCCCAATCCCACACTCAAGAGCCACTTGGGCGCCATCTTGATGAACTCGCGACTGAAGCGAACCCCCAAACTCGCCCCCAAAAACATCTGGGCCCCATTGCTCATCCATGTCGGCACACCCGACCAGTGGATACCCGCCAGTGACAAGCCCATGGAGGTGATCAAGGCGCCCAAAAACCACGGATTCGAGCGCCCCCAGCGCTGCAAAAACCAAACGCCCCCATAGCTCAACGCCGCCAGTGCCAAGAGCCCTGAGGCGTCAATGTCCTTGGCCACGGTCACCAAGGCCTGCCCTTGAAAGCCCATCGTCTTCAAGGTAAACGGAATCACAATGGCAATCACCAACACCCTCAGACTGTGGGCCGCCGCGACCAAGTCGGTCCTGCCGTGCTCTCTTTCGGCCAACAAGGTCATCTCGGACGCACCGCCAATGGCACCCGAGAAAAAACACGTCGCCAGTGTCAAGTCAGGAATGTGGTGCCGGTGGGTTTGGTAAAGCGCCACGCCAAACGCCGCCCCAAGCGCCAAGGCCCAAGCAATGCTGAGCAAAATGATCCACCACAACTGCAAAATCTCGGCCCCAACTTGTGCATTGAAGTAAAGCCCCAGGGCCATGCCAATGACAAATTGGCCACCGTTTCTGAGCGGCTTCCAGCTGCGCGTGGGCAGACCCGCCATGGAGGCGATCGAAATCACCAATATCGGCCCAATCATCCACGGCAAAGGCGAGCCCAGGGCTTTGAAGCTCATGGCGGCCACCAGGGCCAGGGCGAAGGTCCCGAGCCGCTCGCGCGCCTTGGACCACCGCTCTGCGTCCCGCCAAAACCCCCAACCGGCTTGACATAAAAGCTGAGCGCCACGCTCGCGCATGGCGCTCAAGCGGGTCTTCAAAGCGGTCAACAAATCACTGGGCGTCAAAACAAGGTCTTTTTAAAGGAGCAGGTGCCGCCCACTCACCAAGTGGCGTCGGGGCAGGGCATGCGCCTATTATCCTCTTGAAGTGGAGTCGGCGCGTCGATGAAAAAAACCCTGACCCGCCATGCACGCAGAGCGCTCAAATCTTACAATGCAGCCATGAATGCTTACATTTTGACCCTCTCTTGTCCAGACCGCCCCGGCATTGTTCACGCGGTGTCTGGTTTTTTGCTCAAGCGTCGCGCCAACATTGAAGAGGCCGCCCAGTACTCGGACTCGGCCACGGGACTGTTTTTCATGCGCGTGCGTTTTTTGTGTGAGCTCACCACCTCGGCGCTCTTGGCCGAGCTCACGCCCGAGGCCAACGCCTTGGGGCTGCAATGGGACTTGCACGAGGTTCACCAAGCCATGCCAACCGTCATCTTTGTGAGCAAAGAAGGACACTGCTTGAACGATTTGCTCTTTCGCACCCAAAGTGGCCTGTTGCCCATTGATGTCAAAGCCATCATCAGCAACCACCGTGACTTTTACCAACTCGCCGCCTCCTACAACATCCCCTTTCACCACATCCCCGTGAC
>CAISQQ010000511.1 GCA_903887655.1 uncultured Burkholderiales bacterium | reverse complement strand
TCTAAGAAAAAAATCAATCCAGCGTTTTTTCAGTCCTGGGGGCTGACGTTTGGTTCAGTGATTTGATGGAGCCGGGCACAATCGTCGCCTCAAACTCTTGCATCATTTTGAGCACAAACGGGTCCCCCAAAATTTTGGCCTCCGCCACCAGTTGTTTCTCATAGGCCATTTGGGCCAAGCGCATGGCTGGCGAGTCGCTCACCGCCCCCATCTCCAAACGCAACTCAACACTCAGGCCCAAACTCGTGAGCGCCACCCTCAAGCGCTCTTTGGCGTTGGGACTGCTCAAGGTCTCGCTCTCAATTCTGAGCAACATGCTCTGCTCGTCTTTGGCCACCAGTTGGGACTGGAGGGCCAATTCGCGCGACAAGGACTGCACCAAGTCGGCATCCATCAATTGTTGCACGGTTTGCATCCACACGTCGCCCATCGGGGTCGGTTTGAGGTGAGTCTTGAAGCGCTCAAGGCTTGAACTGGTGGGTTTGTCAGCGTTTTGAGGGGCCACGCGAACCGCCACCGCCACCAAGCTTTCGGCCTTGGCAGCAGGGTCTGGGGTGAGCCGCGCGTTGAGCGTGGACTCGTGTAGAGCGGGGTTGCGCGCTTCGCTTGGGGCGGGAGCGAGCGTGGGGCTTGGCCGAGCCAAACCCTGGAGGTCGCCCATGTCCCTCACCGGCAAATCCCGTCCCGAGTGCGTGAGGCCTGCCGCTGGCGCTGCAGGGCTTGATTGGGTAGAGACAGGCGTGTCTGAATCACTGGGCTGAAGTGAGCCATTTGGGCCATGTGAGCCCTGTGAAACCTGCGAAGCAGACTCGTCGACGTGGGGTGCGGCTGACTCAAGGCGAGGTGGGCGCTTTGTGTCCTCAGTGGCCTTGGGGCTCGATGGGGAGCTGGTGAGTGCGCTCGGCTCAGTCGGATCTAAGTTTCCAAATTCAAGAGTTTTTTTTTCAGCCCCATCCTCATCGGACACCGAGGGACTAGAGGACTTGAAGGCGAGCAAGCGCAAGAGCACCATCGTGAGCCCAGAGTACTCATCTGGCGCCAATCCGATCTCAGCGCGACCCTTGATGCAAATGCTGTAGAGCAATTGGGTTTCATCTTTGGGCAAGGCCTTGGCCAACTCGCGGGTTCGGTGCTCGTCTTGATCCGACAACGCATCGGGGTCGTCCTCTTCAAGGCCCGCTTGTGGGACAGCGCTAGAGAACTGCATCACCGCCATGCGTTGCAAAACATAGGCCATGTCCTCCAAAGCTTGGGAGGCACTCAAGCCCTGGGACTGCAGTTGCCTGGCCAAAGCAATGACGGCGGGGCCGTTCGATGCAGCCAAGGCCGCGATCAAGGCAAAGACATGTTCTCGGTCGACCGAGCCGAGCATTTGTCTCACCTCGGCCGCGCGAACCGCACCGGCACCATAGGCGATGGATTGATCGGTGAGGGACAGTGCGTCGCGCATCGAGCCTCTGGCGGCACGAGCAATCCAGTGCAGCGCCTGGGGCTCACACACCAAGCCCTCGCTTTGCAAAACCTCACTCAAATGGTCTCGAATGGTTTGAGCGGCCATGGGCCTCAAATTGAACTGCAAACAGCGAGAGAGCACCGTGACGGGCACTTTTTGCGGGTCGGTGGTGAGATCGGAAGAGCACACG
>CAISQQ010000510.1 GCA_903887655.1 uncultured Burkholderiales bacterium | reverse complement strand
TCGTTTTTCTTGCCTGGACCGACGGCCAAGACTTCGCCTTGGTCGGGTTTTTCAGCAGCGTTGTCAGGAATGACGATGCCAGAAGCAGTTTTTGTTTCGCTTTCGATGCGCTTGACGATCACACGATCGTGCAGAGGACGAAGTTTCATACCATCTCCAAATGAGGTCTAAAAGGTTAAAAAATACAGGATGAGCTCGTGCTCATCGGGCATTTGCCCGCGGCAGGTGGCTAGAAAAGTGATTTGCTAGCACTCACCTACTGCGAGTGCTAATGATAAGGGCGTTTCGGGGGATATCAAGGGCACCCCAACAAATTCTTTCTGAGTGCGCCAATTGGTGGGGATGAAGTCCTGTTTTTTTAGAGTACTTAATGGCTCATTTAATGGTTGAAGACGTCCCATATGAATCCTTATGAATTCAGTCTTCTCCTTGCGGCCCCAATCGTTGGAGCACCTGTTTTTTTGAGGGGGATTGATTTGACCCCCTGACGCTATGTGGCGTGAACAATTCTTGGCCTGTCCGTCTGTGGCCGCCAAGACCCAAAAATGCTAAGGGACACCGAAGTGTCCCTTTGAGGTTTGGTTTTGGGTTTGGGTTTTAGGCTTGGGTTTTAAGCTTAGGTTTTAAGCTTGGATTTGGCCTCAGGGCTCGGGGTACGGAACGGTTATTTCCGTCCGCGCCCCGATCGATCCGCACTGGGCGGTTTTACAAACCCGCGGCGGCCCTCAAGGCCTGGGCCTTGTCGGTCCGCTCCCAAGTGAACTCGGGCTCTTCGCGGCCAAAGTGGCCATAGGCGGCGGTCTTTTGGTAGATCGGTCTGAGGAGATCGAGCATCATGATGATGCCTTTGGGTCGCAAGTCAAAATGCTCGGCCACGATGGCGGCGATTTTTTCGTCCGAAATCACCCCCGTGCCCATGGTGTTGATGGTGATGTTCATGGGGCGGGCCACACCAATGGCATAGGCCACTTGGATCTGGCACTGGGTGGCAAGACCCGCGGCCACCACGTTTTTCGCCACATAGCGCGCGGCATAAGCGGCCGAGCGGTCCACCTTGGTGGGATCCTTGCCAGAGAATGCGCCACCACCGTGGGGGCAAGCACCACCATAGGTGTCGACAATGATCTTGCGACCGGTGAGTCCACAGTCGCCTTGGGGGCCGCCCACCACAAAGCGGCCCGTCGGGTTGACCAAGTAGCGGGTGTCTTTGAGCCACTCTTTGGGCAGCACCGGCTTGATGATTTCTTCCACCACCGCTTCGACAAAGGACGCCTTCATTTTGCTGCCATCGCTTTGCTCGGGGCTGTGCTGGGTCGAGAGCACCACGGTGTCGACACTGTGGGGTTGGCCATTGACATAGCGCATCGTCACTTGGCTTTTGGCGTCAGGGCGCAAAAAAGGCAAACGGCCGTCTTTTCTCAATTGCGCTTGGCGCTCGACCAAGCGGTGGGCGTAATAAATGGGGGCAGGCATGAGCTCGGGTGTCTCCGAGCAGGCGTAGCCAAACATCAAACCCTGGTCGCCTGCACCCGTGTTCAAGTGGTCGTCGGAGGCGTGGTCCACACCCTGGGCGATGTCGTTGCTTTGCTTGTCGTAGCAGACCATGACGGCACAACCTTTGTAGTCGATGCCGTAGTCGGTGTTGTCGTAGCCGATGCGCTTGATCGTGTCGCGAGCGACTTGGATGTAGTCGACATGGGCGTTGGTGGTGATTTCACCCGCGAGCACCACCAGACCGGTGTTGGTGAGGGTCTCGGCCGCCACGCGCGAGCGCGGGTCTTGCGCGAAGATGGCATCCAAAATCGCATCCGAGATCTGGTCGGCCACCTTGTCGGGGTGACCTTCTGAGACGGATTCAGAGGTGAAGAGATAGTCTTGTGACATGCGAGTGCTCCAAAAAAAAAGATAAGTTCAACACGGTTGCGTTGCCGTTCTTTTCGTCTTGGGTAAGCCTCGAGTCTGGCGAACGCTTTAGCAGCTCGGAGACCTCAGGGCGTGGTGCTCAGGACTTTTTGAATCGTCCACGGCTCAACAGCGCACCTCTGGTCTCACTCCCATCCAAGTGGGGGCTTATGGAGACGGATCCCCTCTAGCCCTCTTGGCGTTGTCGCCCTGCAAGTTGCTTCATTAACTCAACGACCGTTCAATTGTAACCAAAATTTAACAGACTCAAACCAGACCAGGTTAGGTGAGGCGAGGCGAGGTTAGTCCAGATAGGTCTGGATGGGCCTGGATAGGACTGGATAGGACTGGATAGGACTGGATTTGCGTTCGCGCTCG
>CAISQQ010000509.1 GCA_903887655.1 uncultured Burkholderiales bacterium | reverse complement strand
TGTGAGTCCCAATGATTTACCTTTAATCCACAAAGGAGAAAAAGTTAGAGTTTGGTTTGACGGATGGCCAACCATCGTATTTTCTGGATGGCCCAACATGTCGTATGGTACTTTTGGCGGGAAAATTGTGGCTGTAGAAAACTTTATTAGCGACAATGGTAAGTTTCGAATTTTAATTGCTCCTGATCAAGAAGAAGCGCCGTGGCCAAAGCAAATTAGTATGGGTTCTGGAGCAAAAACGTTGGCTTTATTAGACAATGTTCCGGTTTGGTTTGAAATATGGAGAACGTTAAATGGCGTCTCCCAAGAAAGCACAATCGCTTTCTGATTATCAAGGGGAATATAAATTTTGTGAAGAAAAATCGATGAAATGACAACTATTTAAGTAAAGAATTCATGGGTCAACGCGCTTGGGTTTCAGGCCCCGAGGTTGTGCGCTCAAAGCGCAATCAAATCAAAAAGGGCCAGTTCGGGGTGATTGAGGTGAAAGCGATAGGTCTTTAGAGCACTTTGATGGGGACCAGACATTGGTAGCCAAAGCCACGGATGGATTCAATGACACGAACCTCACAGCCCACCTCAATCAGTTTTTTACGAAGTCGAACGATTCTGACCTCTAAGCTTGATTTGCTGATATCTGTCAGGTCTTGGTTGAGGATCTCTGCCAGTTGCCAGATCTCTAGTCGGCCTGAAGGCGCACGCGAGAAGGCGGTCAAGAGGGATGCCTCGGCCGCTGAAAGCCTGGCCTTGGCCTTTGGGCCCGAGATTTCTAGATTGGACGCAGAAATGGACAGCTCAAAGTCAGACACTTGAGTTTGTAACTCAATTTGACGGCGAGTCAGACTGTTGATCGCTGCGGTCAGTTCATCCCAATCTACGGGCTTGGTGATGTAGAGATCTGCACCGCTCTCGTAGCCAATGACTTTGTCCTTGGAGCTCGAGCGAGCCGTCAAAATGATGATGCCAACCTTAGGATAAGAGTTTCTAATCCGAGTGGACAAACTGATGCCATCTTCACCAGGAAGATTCAAATCAATGATAAATAAATCAGTCGGGGTTGCTTTGGAGATATCTTCGAGTTCCTCGGCACACGACAGCGCCGTCACGCGGTGACCCAAGTCCTGGAGTGCTTCAGCCGTGAGCTCTCGCAAAGCATCATGGTCTTCGATCAAAACAATACTTAATGTGGCAGGCATACTTTGAATTGGATATGTGTGGCTGTGGGTTCGTAAGTACATTGTGCGCCAAGTCGTCGACAAAGATTAGACACCAAAAAAAGACCCAGTCCCGTTCCCGATTGTTTCTGAGCACCAGGTGAACGGTAGTATTTTTCAAACAGTTTGCCTGGATCAGGCCAATCGGCTGAACCTGGCAAGTTGAGGATTGAAATACAAAGCTGTTCACGCTCAGGCGTGGGCGCATGGTGATCGATGCGAATACAAACTTTTTCCCCTGGATCGCCGTAACGCAGGGCATTGTGAATGAGATTGTTTAAGATAATTCTCAGGTACTGAAAGTCAGAGATTAAATTGGAAGAGACCTTGCACTGAAGATCAACCCTTG
>CAISQQ010000508.1 GCA_903887655.1 uncultured Burkholderiales bacterium | reverse complement strand
TGAGAATGCTGATCTGAAGGTAGAATGGTATTCTGGAACAGGTGCTGGTGGACAGCATAGAAACAAGCATCAAAATTCATGCCGGATAACTCATATACCATCTGGCACAGTTACTACAGCGCAATGTCGCAGTAGGGATAATAGTTTTAAGTTAGCACTACAAACTATGCAAGATCGCGTTGACAGCGCGGTTTTAAAGCGTTATAATAGTACTTTAGCAGGATATAGACGCGAACAAGTAGGCACAGGAATGCGAGTTGCAGGCCGTGGCGGTTTGAACCAGGGCCGAGGGTTGAGCGTCTCAAGTCCCCCGGGGGAGCGCGGTTTTTTTTGACTGTTGAGCGCTGCCCCATGAGGGGCAGCCATCACGGCGTCTTGTCAGTCTTTGTTTTTTTATTTTTTTGAAATCTATCTATGGCCTCTCACCTCGACCTTGAAGAGCAAGAACAAATTGAAGAGTTGAAACACTTTTGGCGCCGCTATGGCCCTTTATTGACTTGGGCGTTGATTGTGGTGCTGGGGGCTTATAGCGCATGGACGGGGTGGCAGTATTGGCAGCGTCGTCAAGGTGTTCAGGCCTCGGTGCTTTTTGCCACACTCGAGAGTGCGGTGGCGACGGCTGACCAGACCTTGGTGAGCCGAGCAGTTGCCGACATGCAAGATAAATTTGCCACGACAACCTATGCGGCCCATGCGAGTTTGATGGCCGCGCATTTCTTTTTGGAGCACCAAGCACCAAAAGACGCTCAAAAGGCGCTTGAATGGACCATCGCTCATAGCCCCGACGACGGTCTGGGGTGTGTGGCCAAACTTCGCTTGGCCGCCGTCTCCATGGAAACGAAAGACTGGGCTGGCGCCAAAGCGGTGCTTTCTGGCAAGTGCCCAGCCTCTTTTGAGGCCTTGGTGCAAGACCGGTTGGGCGACATCGATGTGTTGGAGAAAAAACCCGATGATGCGCGCACCCACTACCGTGCAGCTTGGGGTGCGATGAAAGACCAGCAGTCCTACCGTCAACTGGTCGAAGTGAAGCTGGCAAGCTTGGGCGTTGACCCTCGCCAAGAGGAGAAAAAACCGTGAGCCTAGGCGCATCTATCCTGAGCAATGGGCGCGAGCTCAAGCAGGCCGTGGCTCGTGCCTTGTCTCATCCATTGACGCGCTCCATGGGACCTTCTGCATGGGTTATTTTGGTGGCGACCGTGGTGGTGGCCTGTTCCTCCACGTCCTCACTCAAAACCCCCTCGGCCAAAGAGGTGGTGATTCCCCCCGGTGCTCGCGAAGTCAGCGCGCTTTGGCGCATCCAGCTCCCCCCCATGGGGCCGTGGTTGACACCGGTCATGGGGGCCGATGGGCTGATCGTGGCCTCCAGCAAGGGCTTGGTGAGCGCCTTGGACGCGGGCACAGGCAAGACCCTGTGGTCCCTTGATTTGAAGTCCAATTTACTCTCCGGCATTGGCGCAGAGGCGCCTCGTGCAGGCCAGGCTCAGCATTTTGCAGTCGTCACCCAAGGCAATGAATTGGTGTATTTCAGCCGCCAAGGTGAGGAGTGGCGCTACCCCTTGAGTGTGCAAGCCATCACCACCCCCGTGTTGGCGGGTGGGCGCGTGTTTGTGCTCCAAAGCGACCGCTCGGTCATTGGCCTGAATGCGCAGAACTCGCGGCTGCTGTGGACCCAGCAAAAGACGGGAGACCCCTTGATTTTGAATCAAAAGGGCATTTTGATGGGTGTGCAAGACACCTTGGTGGTGGGATTTTCTGGACGCGTGCTGGGGCTCAACCCCTTGACGGGCGCGACTCGCTTTGACACGCCCATAGCGGTGCCAAGAGGGGTGAACGATTTGGAGCGTTTGGTGGACTTGGTGGCGCCGGCCTACCGCCAAGGCGAGGTGGTGTGCTTGCGTGCATTTCAAGCCCAAATTGGCTGTGTGAATGCCGTCAAAGGCACGCTATTTTGGTCGCGTGCGGCCAAAGGCGATGTGGGCTTGAGTGGGGACGCCAATACGGTGTTGGCCGTGGAGAGCAACGGCATGGTGCTCGGCTATGACCGCGCTTCTGGGGAGAAAACCTGGGAGAGCGAGAAATTGCGTTACCGCCATTTGGGAGCACCTTTGAGCTTGGATGCAACCCGCTTTGCCGTGCCCGAGGCCGATGGGGTGGTCTACCTCTTGTCCTCAGAAGACGGCGGCTTGCTCGCTCGTTTACCCAGCAACTCGCAAGGCCCCTTGGCGGGTCTCGTGCGCACCCCCGACGGCTTGGCCTCGGTCTCCTTGTCCGGTTCGGTGCAAGCCTACCGCTTGCCCTGAACTCTTGTGAAGTTGAATCTTTAGTGAAACCTGTCATTGCCCTGGTCGGGCGCCCCAATGTGGGCAAATCCACCTTGTTCAACCGTTTGACCAAAAGTCGTGATGCGATCGTGGCTGACTTTGCGGGCTTGACACGGGATCGGCATTATGGCGATGGTCACTTGGGCAAATACGATTTCATTGTGATCGACACCGGGGGGTTTGAGCCCACGGCTGAGTCGGGGATTTACAAAGAAATGGCCAAGCAAACCCGTCAAGCGGTGGCCGAAGCCGATGTCGTGATTTTTGTGCTCGATGCGCGCCAAGGACTCTCGGCCCAAGATCATGACATTGGCAACTACTTGAGGCGACTGAGTAAGCCTTGTTTGTTGGTGGCCAACAAGGCCGAGGGCATGCAAGAGGGCCACCAATTGGTCGAGTTTTTTGAGCTCGGTTTGGGTCAGGTGCACGCGGTCTCTGCCGCCCACGGCCAAGGCATTCGCAGCATGGTCGAATTGGCCTTGGATCCGCTTTTGGCGGGCAATGAAGACTTTGCGCTTGACGAAGCGAGCGCCGAGGAAGACGGCGTCATTCGATTGGCCGTGGCTGGACGCCCCAATGTGGGCAAGTCCACACTCATCAACACTTGGTTGGGTGAGGAGCGCTTGGTGGCCTTTGATATGCCTGGCACCACCCGAGATGCCATTCACGTGCCGCTTGAATTCAAGGGGCAGCGCTACGACTTGATCGACACGGCGGGCTTGAGGCGCAAGGGCAAGGTGTTTGAGGCCATTGAGAAATTCTCAGTCGTCAAGACCTTGCAGGCCATCGCCTCGGCCAATGTGGTGCTTTTGCTGCTCGATGCCACCCAAGGTGTAACAGATCAAGATGCGCACATTGCGGGCTACATCTTGGAGAGCGGTCGAGCGGTGGTCCTGGCCATCAACAAATGGGATGCGATCGATGCCTACCAGCGTGAACTGGTGCAGCGCTCGATTGAGTCGCGCTTGTCGTTTTTGAAATTTGCCAAATTGCACTTCATCAGCGCCCAAAAGAGAACCGGTCTGGCGCCTGTGTGGGACTCGATCGGGCGCGCTTACAAGTCGGCTTTTTGTAAAATGAG
The DNA here is from genome assembly GCA_903887655.1 of uncultured Burkholderiales bacterium. Taxonomy (GTDB): domain Bacteria; phylum Pseudomonadota; class Gammaproteobacteria; order Burkholderiales; family Burkholderiaceae_C; genus Limnohabitans. Next base: position 7,338 of record CAISQQ010000508.1, on the reverse strand, counting down.
CACACCTGTGCTTACTCGCTTGCTGTTGGAGTCGGTGCAGTTCCAGTCGCCCAAGCGCGCGGGCATGTTTCGCCCCAAATTGCGCTACGCCCACCAAGGCGGCATGAATCCTCCCATCATCGTGGTGCATGGCAACTCCTTGGACCATGTGACCGAGTCCTACAAGCGATTCTTGGAGGGGCGTTTTAGGAAAGAGTTCAGCCTTGAAGGCACGCCATTGCGCATTGAGCTCAAAACCTCGCACAACCCTTACAAAGACGATTGAGGTCTTGCTTGTCCGAGCTTTGGGGTCAGCGTGTTTAGGGTTTGCCCGAATTGTGGTACGCTCAAGACTTCTGATTTCTATTTAAAACACGGAGAATATCGTGAACAACAAAGGTCAACTCTTACAAGACCCTTTTCTCAATTTGCTTCGCCGCGAGCACGTGCCGGTTTCCATTTATTTGGTCAACGGCATCAAACTTCAAGGCCAAATTGAGTCGTTTGACCAGTACGTGGTGCTGCTGAGAAATACAGTGACCCAAATGGTTTATAAACACGCCATCTCCACCATTGTGCCTGCTCGGGCAGTGAATTTCTCAGGCACAGAGTTGGCTGAGTTGGCCTCGTCGCCTGATGCATGAGGTCTGAGGCCTGATGCCTGTGATGCCTGATGCCACCGGCGCCATGCTCAGGGGTGCTCGCGTTCGCTGCCAGCGCCCCAAAGTCTGATCACCGCCACGGCACGGTGCCTGTAAAACCTTGAGTCCGCGCTTGAACAAACCGGGGATTTTTCAAGCCTGCCGAGCTCGAACGCTTTGAGCGGCTTGATTTGCCATGGCGCTCAGTGGAAGGACAGGGCTTGATGAGCGTCCCGCCAACACCGAGCTCGAGCGCTTTCTTTTTTTGATGAACCCTCTCATGATTGATTCCCTTGTTTGACACGGCTGCACCCTCGACTGCACGCGTTCTTTTGGTGGGCGTGGACTTGGGCCGCGGGTATTTTGATGCGGAACTCAAAGAGCTCGGCTTGCTCGCGCAGACCGCGGGTCTAGAGGTGGTTGAGCGTTTTGTTTGTCGCCGAAAGGCCCCTGATGCGGCGCTTTTTGTGGGGTCGGGCAAGGCCGATGAAATCAAAGCCTTTGCGCTCAGCGCCAACGCCCAGGAGATCTTGTTTGACCAGGCCCTGAGTCCAGCGCAGCAGCGCAATTTGGAGCGACACATGGGCTTGGCGGTGAATGACCGCACCATGCTGATTTTGGAGATTTTTGCCCAGCGCGCCCGCTCCCACGAAGGCAAACTCCAAGTTGAGCTCGCCAGGCTTCAGTACTTGAGCACTCGCTTGGTGCGGCGTTGGTCGCATTTGGAGCGCCAACGCGGGGGGATTGGCAACCGAGGGGGCCCGGGCGAGACCCAAATTGAGCTTGACCGCCGGATGATCTCCCAATCGATCAAGCGCACCCAAGAAAAACTCGAACGCGTGAAAAAGCAACGCTTGACGCAAAGAAAACGACGATTGCGCTCGGATCATGTGGGTGTGTCTTTGGTGGGCTACACCAATGCGGGCAAATCCACCCTCTTTAACGCCTTGGTCAAAGCGCAGACCTATGCGGCCGATCAGCTCTTTGCAACGCTAGACACCACCACGCGCCAGCTCTTTTTGTCACCGGTTCACCTCAAAGGCCTGGGGGTGTCCGAATCTGGCCCTGGGCAACGTGGCGAGCAGTTGGGCCCAGAGCCTTGGGCTCAGGCGGCAGGGGGAGCCGCCAGTGGTGTCTTGAGTGGCCCATTGGAGAACCCTGATTTGTCGCACCCACAAGGACACAGCGTGTCCTTGTCCGACACTGTGGGTTTCATTCGAGACCTGCCCCACACCTTGGTGGATGCCTTTGAGGCGACCTTGCAAGAGGCTGCCCAGGCCGATTTGCTGCTGCATGTGGTCGACGCCTCAAGCCCCGATTTTGTGGAGCAGATTGAACAAGTCCAACGTGTCTTGCAAGACATTGGCGCTGAGCATGTTGAGCAGTGGTTGATTTTTAACAAAATCGATGCGATCGATCCGGCCATGCGTCCCTTGGTACAAACTGACTTTTACGAGTTGGAGCAGCGCGAATTCCCTCGCTTATTTGTGAGCGCGCAAACGGGCTTGGGTCTCGATCGACTGCGCGGGCAGTTGCTCGCCTGGGTTCATGCGCGTGAACAGTCTTGGAGGGCTGAGTCTGGTGGGGGAGGGCATTTGATTTGACCCAGACCAATAAAGAAGTTGTGGCTTTCCCAGCTGGATGCAGGGCATGGGCTCACTCTGAGGCTAGAATCTGAGGATTAACGCTAGACTTGAGGGTGAGTCCCTTGGGTGAACCCAGCGTGCTCACGCTGGGTCAGCAGGTGTTGAGCAGTCGATTGGGGGCGGTTTTGATTCGAACGACTATTTACTTCAAGGCGGTTCAATCCAAGATGAGAGCTTTTTTAGAAAAAGTAAAAACCAGCCTTTGGCTGAACTCAGCGCGGTCCTGGGTGCTGGCCATCAAGCCCACGGGCATTCATCGGCTCCGAGGGCCTTTGGGGTCTCATCTGGCGCTCTCGCAAGAGTCAGAGAAGCCGGCAGAAAAGCCCTCAGAAAAAGCCCCCGAGGGTGATCGATCTGCGGCAGCGCCCAAGGGCGAGCAAAGTGCTCAGCCCAGCGCCTCGAGCTACGACCAGCCCCACGGCTCTGCCAATCGTCCCTCCAATGGCCCAGCCAATGGTCCAGCCAATGGTCCTTCAAGTGGCCCACCGAACGGCCCGCCCGACCTCGATGAGCTCTGGCGTGACTTCAGTGGTCGCTTGCGCGACTTCTTTCAAGGCACGCAGTCCAAACGCGGCGGCCACTCGAGCCCAGGCGGCTCCGATCCCCAAGGTCCTCGCGGCAGTTTGATCTCGGACATGCGGGCGGCGAAATTTGCGATTGGCATGCTGCTCGTGGTGGTGTTCTTGATTTGGATGGGAACAGGCTTTTTCATTGTCCAAGAGGGCCAGCAAGCGGTGATCACCCAGTTTGGCAGTTACCGCAGCACGGTGGGCGCGGGATTCAACTGGCGACTGCCTTACCCCATTCAGCGCCATGAGTTGGTGTTTGTCACGCAAATTCGCTCGGTCGACGTGGGTCGCGACACCATCATCAAAGCGACGGGACTCAGAGAGTCGGCCATGCTCACCAAAGATGAAAATATTTTAGAGATGAAGTTTGCTGTGCAGTACCGATTGACCGATGCACGGGCTTACCTCTTTGAGAGCAAGAACCCGACCGACGCCGTGGTCCAAGCCGCAGAAACGGCTGCTCGTGAGGTGGTGGGCAAGATGCGCATGGATGCAGCGCTCTCAGAGGACCGCGACCAAATCGCTCCACGCATTCGCACCATCATGCAGTCGATCTTGGACAACTACCACGTCGGCATTGAGGTGGTGGCCATCAATTTGGAGCAAGGTGGCGTGCGCCCACCCGAGCAAGTTCAAGCCGCCTTTGACGATGTGCTCAAAGCCGGTCAAGAGCGTGAACGCGCTAAAAATGAAGCCCAGGCTTACGCCAACGATGTGGTGCCCCGCGCCGTGGGAGCGGCTTCGCGCCTCATGCAAGAAGCCGATGGCTACAAAGCCCGCATCGTGGCCCAAGCAGAGGGTGACGCTCAGCGCTTTCGCTCACTGTATGCCGAATACCAAAAGGCGCCCCAGGTCACCCGAGACCGCATGTACATCGACACCATGCAGCAAATTTACACCAACGTCACCAAGGTGTTGGTCGATACCCATCAGGGTCAAAATTTGTTGTATTTGCCCCTGGATAAGATCATGCAGTTGACCCAGCAAGGTGCCGGCAGCGTCGCTTCATCCCCTGGCGGCACGGGCGGCTCGGGTTTTGCGCCCTCTTCACCCAGCAGCGCTCAGGGTGCAGCTGTCACGCCTGGCGCCATGTCGGGTGTGTCGCCCAATGGGGCCTTGAATCCCAATGACTATGGCGTCCAGGGTGCGGGCAATACCGCTGCCGAAGCCCGCATGCGCGACACGCGCAGTCGCGATCGTGAACGAGATGGTCGATAAGCTCACAGGTTATTTCAATGAATAAAATCGGTTTTTACATCTCCTCTGCTTTGTTGGGTCTGGCCGTTTTGAGCTCGACATTGTTTGTGGTGGATCAGCGTCAGTTCGGTGTGGTTTACGCCTTGGGCCAGATCAAGGACGTGATCACGGAGCCGGGCTTGAACTTCAAATTGCCCCCACCGTTTCAAAACGTCACCTACATCGATAAGCGGCTGTTGACGCTGGACAATGCCGACACCGAGCCCATGCTCACGGCGGAGAAGCAACGCATGGTGATCGACTGGTTTGTGCGCTGGCGCATCACCAACCCCACGGACTTCATCCGTCATGTGGGACTTGACGAGCAAGCCGGTGCTGTCCAATTGTCGCGGGTGGTTAGAAACGCCTTCCAAGAAGAAATCAACAAGCACACGGTGCAGGAGTTGTTGTCTGAAAAGCGCGAAACCGTGATGCAAGACGTCAAAGCCGAGGTGATCAAAAAAGTCCATGGCACCAAATCGTGGGGGATTGATGTGGTGGATGTGCGCATGACTCGTGCCGACTATGTCGACACCATCACCGAGTCGGTCTACCGCCGCATGGAGGCAGAACGCAAACGCGTGGCCAATGAGTTGCGCTCAACGGGTGCGGCCGAGGGCGAGAAAATCCGTGCCGATGCCGATCGTCAGCGTGAGGTGACCATTGCCAATGCTTACCGAGATGCGCAAAAAATCAAGGGCGAGGGCGATGCAATAGCGGCCAAACTCTACGCCGACTCGTTTGGCAAAGACCCTCAATTTGCCCAGTTCTATCGCAGCTTGGAAGCTTACAAAGCCACCTTCAGCAAAAAGTCCGATGTGGTCGTGCTCGACCCCAGCAGTGATTTCTTCAAAGCCATGAAGAGTTCGGGCTCGGGTGCTGGTGCCAAAAAATGAGCCCTCCCCAGGCCTTGCCGCTTCGGCAAGACACTGACGGGCTTCGTCTTCGCGCTCGTTTGAGGTTTTGTGGCCCGCTTGATTCATGAGCGCCTACGATATCTTGCTCGCTTTGGCCCTGGTCTTGGTGTTGGAGGGTTTGATGCCCTTTATCTCACCGAAGTCGTGGCGAAACCTCTTTGCTCAAATCCTCGCCTTGCAAGACGGTCAAATCCGATTTTTTGGTCTGATCGCGATCCTCTTGGGTCTGGGCTTGTTTGTCTTTTTATCGCTTTGAGTGGGGGGCCTTGATGCCTGGCTTGGAGTGCTCTTCTTTTTGAACGTGTCAGGGCTTTGGGCTTGAGCGCCGCGAGTGCGGTTCGCGGTTAAAATGATGGGCTTTTTGTATTCTTTCCGAATGAAGGTGATCTTTTTTTATGTCTAGCGCTTGGGTCTTGCCCGATCACGTCGCCGATGTCTTGCCCTCAGAGGCCAGGCTCATTGAAGAGTTGCGACGTCACTTTTTGGATGCGGCTCGCGTCTACGGCTATGAGCTCGTGGCCCCACCCCTGATCGAGCACTTGGAGTCGCTCTTGAGTGGAACGGGCACGCACTTGGATTTGCAAACCTTCAAGCTCGTGGACCAACTCTCAGGGCGCACGCTGGGTGTGCGTGCCGACACCACACCTCAAGTTGCGCGCATTGACGCCCATTTACTCAACCGCACGGGGGTGTGTCGCCTGTGCTACTGCGGGCCAGTCCTGCACACCCGTCCCGAGCGCCCCTATGCCACCCGAGAGCCCATGCAACTCGGTGCCGAGCTCTATGGTCACCCCGGCCTTGAGGCCGAACTCGAGGTCTTGGAGTTGGCCTTGTCGGGCCTCGAGGCGGTTCAATGTCAAGGCGTTTTGGTGGACTTTGGTCATGCCCAGGTTCTGTCGGGCTTACTCGATGGTGTGGTGATCAAGCCCGCCAGTCTCGACGCCTTGCACCATGCCGTCGCCTTGAAGGATGCCAAGGGCCTGCAGGCCGCTTGTGCAAACGCTCAGTTGTCTTCTGAGCTCACCCACGCTTTGGTCGCTTTGGTGCATTTGCACGGAGGCATGGAGGTCTTGGCCCAAGCCAGCGCTGCTTTTGCCGCTTGGCCACGGGTCCTCGAGGCTTTGAAACAACTCGAGTGGTTGGTGTCGCATTTGAGTGTGCCCGTGAGCATTGATTTGGCGCATGCCTCAGGCTACGCCTACTACAGTGGCGTGCGCTTTGCGGTCTACGTGCAAGGCGCCAATGACGCTTTGGTGCGCGGGGGGCGCTACGACCAAGTCGGTGCGGTGTTTGGCAGAGCCCGGGCTGCGGTGGGTTTCAGTTTGGATTTGAAGGCCTTGGTGGATGTCGTGCCCAAGCAAGCGCGCCGTGCCGCCATTCGTGCGCCGTGGGGCGAGGACGCTGCATTGCGCAAGGCGGTGAGTCGTCTTCGTGCCGGTGGCGAGACGGTGGTCTCACTGTTGCCCGCCGCGGACTCCAAGCTCGATGAGTTCGAGTGCGATCGCGAGTTGAGAATGGTCGCTGGCGAGTGGAAGGTCGTGGCGCTTTGAGCGCGCGGCTCTTGACAGGTCGATCAGGGCGGGTGGGCTTGATGGTGTGATGGCGTGATGGCGTTACAACGCGCTGGGTAAGGTCGTCGTGTTGAGTGGTTAACTTTTAAAAGATGAGGTTTTTTGTCATATGAACATCACCCGAGGTCGTAATGTTGTGGTCGTGGGCACTCAATGGGGTGACGAGGGCAAAGGCAAGTTGGTGGACTGGCTCACCGAGAGTGCATCGGCTGTCGTGCGCTTTCAAGGCGGGCACAATGCCGGACACACCTTGGTGATCCAAGGCGTGAAGACGGCCTTGCATTTGATCCCAAGCGGCATCATGCGCCCAGGGGTCAAATGCTTCATTGGCAATGGTGTGGTCTTGAGCGTTCCCAAGTTGCTCGAAGAAATTGCGGGGCTTGAGAAAGTGGGCGTGCAAGTCAGAGACCGTTTGCGCATCAGTGAGGCCTGTCCTCTTATCTTGCCCTACCACTCGGCGCTGGATATGGCCCGAGAAGCCTTTCGAGAGCATCAGGGTATTCACAAAATCGGCACCACCGGGCGTGGAATCGGCCCAGCTTATGAGGACAAAGTCGCGCGCCGCGCTTTGCGGGTTCAAGACCTGGCCGACCCGGTGCGCTTTAAGCAAAAGCTGCAAGAGAACTTGGCGCTGCACAACCACATCTTGACCACCGTTTTGAATGCGCCTGCGGTGGATGTGGAGAGTGTCTACCAAGAGGCGATGGACTATGCCCAAATCATTGCGCCCATGGTGGCCGATGTGTCTCGCGAACTCAATGAACTGCACCAAGCCGGGG